>JAFGJA010000276.1 GCA_016929355.1 Anaerolineae bacterium
CGCATGACGCCGGATATGATTAGCAGTATGTTGGACTGGTTGGCGGGGATGTGGTTCCCGGATCGTAAAGCGCCCCAGACCGAGGAGCGTGTGATGCGCGCTGATGATACGCAGGCTGATGCGCCCGGTTGGGATATTCCCGCCCCGGCAGCCGAGCGCCCGCCGTTGTCGCTGCGCTCGCTGATCCCCGATGCGCCAGAAGAACAATGGGATGAGCGGGCGAACGATCCCGCCGATCCCACCCCCGATCACGAGTGGTCCGGCGATGAGCCGGGCTTATCCTTTGATGAGAACGATCTGTCGGCGGACGATCTGGAATGGTAAACCCCTCACCCCCTCTCCAAACATGAAGAGGGGGCCGGAGAGGGGTTACGACTCCGCGCCCAACAACGCCTGTTCCGCCAGCGCCTTCACGATCTGCACCGTCTCCACGCTGACTCGCACCACGCGCTCGATCAGGTCCACGATGGAGCGCTCATGAGTCGCATCGTTCGGATCAGACACGATCCCGCTCCGTTTATCCGTTTTCACCTGATACTGGTCGATCACCCAGTCCAACGCGCTGCGATTGCCTAAGCGATACTCCTGCACCGCCGCCGGAATTCCCGCCAGCGTCAGGTAATCATTGACCTGCACCGTGAGCGGATCGCCCGCTTTTTTCGGTTTGCGCAAGCGCATTTTCTTCACGCGGAACGACATTGGCGCATCGTCGTTCGTGATCCACTCTAATTCATACGGCTGCACCGTCTCGTAATTCAGATGCAACTCCGCCAACTGACGCCCCGCCTCGGCAAACGCCCGGAAATCCGGCGCGAACGGCAGACGCGGCAGATCGCGCTTGAGATTATCCCCGTAGCGCTCGCGGTAGGTGGGGTGATGCAGCACGCCGTACACGTAATAGAAGATGTCCCACTTGCTGATCGCCTCGTTGCCGTAGTGATCGCGGAACTGGGCCAACGCCCAATCGGTGATGTTTTCGCGCGCGTGTGGGACCCCACCCCCTGGCCCCCTCCCCGCAGGCAGGGAGGGGGAATCACCCCACCCCTGGCCCCTCCCCGCAGGCAGGGAGGGGGAATCACCCCACCCCTGGCCCCTCCCCGCAGGCAGGGAGGGGGAGTCTGTCGCGCTGGTTTCGCTCTCGCTGCTTGCGAACGCGGGTTGGTCGTCTTCGCCACGCCTGTTTGCGAACGCGGGTTGGTCGCTTTCTCCTCCCCTGCTTGCGGGGGAGGTTGGGAGGGGGTCATCGTACACGTAGAAGGGGAAGCATTGGTGGCTGTCTGTGGATGCACATAGATGTAATTCAGGAATATGATCAGTCATCAATGCGCTAGTGTTAGTTGCCCGATAGCCTATATCACTAATGACTATGACGCGATTCTCCCCCTCACTCTCCGGCGTCGGGAAAATCTGCGGAAATTGATATACTTCTTCATTCAGTACCCGATCAAAGAACAAATACCGTTTGGTAAAAGGCCGGTAGAGACTTTGGCGCACGTTTTGATCATCATATTCTGCGTAGTTGTGGCGCTGCAAGTCGAGTTTGAGATCGCGGCTCCATTTGATCCGCTCATAATTCACAAAATCATCCACGTTATCCGGCCCGCCAGCCCGCCGCCAGCGATCCACCTCTGCGTTATAGTCCTCAACGAACCGTTTCACGCGCGGGATGAGTTTGGCCCGGTCAAAATCATAAACATATACATCGCGTGATGTGGCAACGCCCCGCCCATACGTTTTAAAAATCGTTTCCGCATCCTGCCAGCGTCCCGCTTTGGTGTCTTTGTCGCCCATCGGCATAAACGATTCGAATTGGTCGGCGTGGGTGGCGCGTAGCCATGTGTGGCGGGTATCAGGCGTTAGCTCTTGCCATTCCATCACGTTGGACCCCACCCCCTGCCCCCTCCCCGCAAGCAGGGAGGGGGAATCACCCCACCCCTGGCCCCTCCCCGCAAGCAGGGAGGGGGAATCTGCCGTATGATTTTCTCTTCCCCTGCCTGCGAATTCGTCCTGGTCGCTTGTGCTTTCCCATTCTGCGTGCGCTAGATTTTCTCCTCCCCTGCTTGCGGGGGAGGCTGGGAGGGGGTTTGTATCCACTTCGTGCGCGTTTTCAACTCCTCCCCTGCTTGCGGGGGAGGCTGGGAGGGGGTCTGCCAATGCTTCTGCTATCGTCTCAATCACCCCATCCAACGCGGTAACCACATCCTCATTTGTGAATCGCAGCACGCGATAGCCCAGATGCTCTAAAACGTCTTGCCGATCTTGATCCTGTTCTTGCATCTCGTCGTGAATCGATCCATCAACTTCGATAATTAGCCGCGCATCCGAGCAATAGAAATCGACAATATAACGCCCGATGCTCTGCTGCCGCCGGAATTTGAATCCCGCTACTTGCTGTTTTCTGAGGCGCGCCCATAAACGTTTTTCAGCAGGGGTTTGCTCATTGCGTAATTCTCGCGCGGCGTCGCGCATCACGGGCCAATCTTTTGCTGTTGTTGTCCACCCCGCGTTACGCTCTGCTACTTCTTCCCTTCCTGTTTGCGGGGCAGCGTCTTTTTCCCCGCCCTGCTTGCGGGGAGGGGTTAGGGGTGGGGTCGCTCCTCCCCTGCTTGCGGGGGAGGTTGGGAGGGGGTCCCCTTCCCTGCTTGCGGGGAAGGGGCCAGGGGATGGGGTTCCACACGACGCCAGCCACCGCAATTTTTGTTCTTTTCGCCAAAACTCTGGCACACGATGGTAAAACAACCGCGAGTTTTCGTGCTGCGCTGATCGCACCGCTACCGTAATCCCGACTCCCACCTGAATTCCGAATACGTTATGCGTTGTCCCACTCAATTTCGGATTTTGGCGCACATTACCGTGCAGATCGATATGGTAAATGCGCGTGAAATCCTGCAATAGATGTTTGCGCATCCCGTCAAACGCGATCTGATCGATGAAACTGTTATTGCTCACGAAACACACCACGCCATCCCGATCCCCTAAGCGATCCGTCGCCCACCGGAAAAACTTCACATACGCATCTGACAGCGCGTTTTTGTTCGTGGCGGCGGAGTCCTGCGCGTAGGTTTCGCGCACCCGCTCATCAATCACGCCATACGCGCGGTTTTTGTTGTTGTCGTTCTCGTTCAACTGCCCCACGTTGTACGGCGGGTTGCCGATAATGACCGTGATCGGCGCTTGCTTTTCGCGCTGCACGCGGGCGGTGTTTTTCTCTACAAACATGGGCAACTGCCGCCCCTCCGCCAGATCGAGCGTATCGACAAAGCACAAGCCCGCGAACGGCTCGTAACGCCGCGCCAGATCGCGGTAAGCGTGTTCAATGTTCAACGTGGCGATGTAGTAGGGCAGCAGCAGCACTTCATTGGCGAACAACTGCTCCTTATAGGCGCGTTCCAGGTTGCGCGGCGGGATGCGGCGCAGCAAATTCACGATAAAATTGCCCGTTCCCGTACACGGATCGAGAATGTTCACGCCCGCATCGCCCAGTTTCAGCCCGAATTCGGTGTGCAGCACTTCTTCCACCGCCGCGCACATAAAATCGACAATCTCCTGCGGTGTGTACACGATGCCGTGTGTGTCCGCCACCTTGACCGAATAGCCCTGGAAAAACTGCTCGTAGATGGTGTTGAGGAAATGCTGCTTTTCGCTGAACTCGGTCAGTTCGCGCGCGGCGGACTCAATCGCGACGTAAAAGCGATCCAGTTGGCCCAAAAATTCGCGGCGGCTAAAGCTCTGGCTGGTCAGGGCGGTGATCACTTTTTCGACTTCGGCGGCGATGATGTTGCGCTGCGTGAACTCGCTCATATCAAACACGGTGCGCAGCAGGCGTTCGGTCAGCAGGTGTTGGATCAGCATCTCGTCCACCGCGTCCCGGCTCAGGTTGGGGTTGAGCGCCTCCTGGCACAGCGCGAAAAAGGTATTAAACGTCGCTTCAAACTCGCGGTTGTCCTGGTGCGCCTGTTTGATGCGCTCATTCAGCCCTTTTGCCAACTGCGGGATGTGATCCTGAAATTCGTCAATCGCCCGTTCAAACTGCGCGATATTCGGTTCGCTGTAGGTCAAGAACAGGTTGAGCAGGTCCGCCAGTTGATCCCGATCCGTGAGATCGGCGCGCAAGACCTCGTTCCCGCCCTGGAATAAGACGCCCTGCCGCGTATCCTCAAAAATGATGTTGTTGAAGGGATAGCCCGCCGCGCGTTTTTTGCGGATTTCCGCGTCGAGATCGTCGTGGGTGTCTTTGGCTTCCCAATACCCGCGCGGAAACTGCCACTGGTCGCGCAGCGTGCCATCGGGATAGACCGTTTTCCCGTTGACGCCGTAGCTCTGTTCGGGGATCAATGTCCATCCGGTGCGGCGCGCGCTTTCCGCCAGCAAATTCTGGAACGCGGATCGCACCGCTAATTCGTGGGTGGCGTCCTGCGCGGCGTAACCGGCTAATTCTTGATAGTACGTTTTGATGGGTTTGTGTGACGCTTTAATGATCATAAGTTGATTTCACTACGAGTCGGCTAACACTTATTCGTAAGTATACTGCATCTATCGCTGAATGGGGATGTGAATGGGGCAGATGGATTGCGTCCCAAACCTGACTCCCCCTCTCCAAACATGAAGAGGGGGCCGGGGGGTGAGGTCTACCCGCGCAAGCCTTTCGGCGGTTTGGGATCGGTGGGACGTTTGTCCTTGTCACCTTTTTCAACGCCGGATTTCTTCAGTTCGTCCTGCACCATCGACGTGCTGAGGCTCACCGTCGATTCGTAAGGCGTATATTCCTTCGCTTCTTCCGGCGGGATCAGGGGCAGGGAGATGTAAAACGTGCTGCCCGGATACGCTTCGGCATCGTGGCCCGGACTCTCGACCCAGATTTTGCCGCCGTGCGCCGTGATCACGCCGCGCGCGATGGTCAGGCCCAGGCCCGGTCCGGCTCCCATGAATTTAGTCGCGCCGGTGGAATGCAGGCTCGGATCGTGGGCGCGGAAGAATTTCTCGAAGATCAACTCGTGATTCTCTTTGGCGATGCCGATGCCGCTATCTTTGATCGTGATCACCAGCGTATTAGTATCTTCTTGCAACTGGCCGGAAATATCAATGCGGCCCCCGTCCGGCGTGTATTTGATCGCGTTTAACACCACGTTACGGAATGCCTGCACCAAACGCTGCATATCCGCCTGAATGGGGGGCAGGTCGCGCAGGCCGCGCGCGGAGAGCATCAGTTTGCGCTGCTTCACCGATTCGGTGAGCGGTTCAATCGCGGTACGCATACAATGCTCGACGCTCGTTTGGGCAAAGCGCAGGTCCATCGCGTTCACGTCAAGCTGGCTGGTATCGAGCATCGCGCCGATCAGGTTTTCCAGGCGATCCGCCGCTTTGCGTAAGTTCATCGTCATACCGCTCATCTGGTCCTGATCGAGCAGCCCTTGCTCGTTCATGGCTTCCATGATGTCGGTATAGCCGCGAATCTGCGCGAGAGGGGTGCGTAACTCGTGGCTGGCAATCGTGATGAAGTCCGTTTTCACGCTGTCCAGACGTTCGAGTTGTTCTTTGGTTTCGGAGATCGTGCGGGCGAGGGCGGCTTGTTCGGCTTCGCGGCGGCGCAGATCGGAGACTAAGCGCGCATTGCGCAGCGCGACCCCGGTTTGATTCGCCACCGTCATCAGCAGTTCGAGATCAAAATCCGTGAACGGATCGTCGGAGATTTTCGCGCCACAGCACAGAATCCCGACCAGCGATCCCTGCACGATCACGGGGGCATAGGCGCTCATGCGGGTTTGCTGGAAAAATTGGCGATCTGCCGGGGGCGTATCTTTGAACACGGATGCATAATCGAGATCGTATTGCAGCAGCGCTTTACGGGTGGAGACAAAATGATTGTAGATCGGCGTGTTGGGCGTGACCTGCCCCGGTTTCTCCATGATCTCGCCCATGCCGAGCGGGAGCGGTTCGAGCAGCAGCCCGGTTTCGGTTTCGCCCGTGACCAGGATCAGCCCGCCGCGCCGCACGCGCAGCACATCGCGCATGGTGCGCATGGTCGTTTCGACCAGGGGTTCGAGGTCCACCACGCCGGTAATGTCTTCGGTGAACTGGCGCAAAAGATGCGAAATGCCCGCCTGGGACCGACCAAACAGCCGCATAACAATGGCTTCGGCGATGGTGCGGAGGGGAATGTAAATCACCGCGACGAGGATCGCCAGCGCGCCGAGGATCAGGTAGAGGCTGTCGGTGGTATCTTTTTCCAGGTCTTGCGCAACCACCAGCGCGATAAACAGCACGATGGCCGTGACGCCGGTCATGATGCTGGTGGCGGCGGTGCGGCGGAAGGTCTGGCGAATGTCCAGCACGCGGTAGGCTTGCACGCTGTAGACGGCTCCCCCCAGGCCCGCAAACTGCACCACCCACCCGATCTGGGCTAGCACATCCTTGCCACTGGCTCCCATCGCCACGCCCACCAGGATCAACGGGATCACCAGCGTCATGAACAGGGCTTGATTAGCGATCTCCGGCAGGCGCGCGCGGTAGAAGGCATAGAGCGCCGCCAACAGCAGCAGCACGCCGATGACCAGCCAGCCGCCAAAAGCCAGGATATTCGGCCACAGGATCGGATCGTAAATGTCCCGATACCAGCCATCCTGCCCGATGGTGAGATCATCCGTCATAAACGAGGTCGCCGCTTGCGCCGCAAACCAGACCAGGCCGAGCAGTATCCAGAGTGACACGAAACGCGATCCCAGGTAGCGCAGGGTGTGCGCGCCGAACAGGACAAGCATCAGGTTCACGAGGATAATCGCCAGGGCGGGCTGTGTCAGATCGCCCACAAACAGCGCTTCATAATCCGGGTTGGTCTGCGCGTCGGCGGGCATGATCCAGAGCGCTACCCCGGCCGCCGCGACGATGACCGCCAGCATCAGCCAGCGCCGCGCGATTCCCTGGCGTTCGCGGCTGCGCGTGAGCAGTGATAGCAGCAGCACACCGTAAGCCACCGCGATCCCGGCAGCTATCAAAGTTGTGGAGTCGGACAATGGGCACCCCCCACAGGTAGAAAGTTAGTAGTTAGTTGTTGGTTCTTATGGAGAAATCAATTCGAAAACGCCTTATGTAGGGGCCGACCAACGTGTCGGTCCAGGGCGAACACATTGGTTCGCCCCTACATGATCAGGCGGAAATTATTTGATTTCTCCATAAGTTTTCAGTTAAACGTTTGCGTTTTGCACAGGGAGTTTGGCTCGTGCCGCACAAAACCACTCCTCTATAATAACCGGAATCCGATTAACTGGCGATAGAAACACCGGGAATCAGATCGGATTCACAGCGACGTTTTTAGCCGTTATTCATAACTCCTTGATGGAACAGAATGATAGCCTGTAAGGTCTTAAGGCATTGCCAACTCATTCTTTAGGGTTTATTTGCCTGCCCAGCATAGCGCGGCTGTCAGCTAAATGTCAGCTTTCACGGGGTGCTGTATCCGGTCTGACCATCGCCTGACACCCCAAAATCTGGTATGATCCATCCGGTTTGCGCGAAATAACTATGACCACTGAAAGAAACCAATATGGGCCTGATCGTCATCCAACATTACGGCGTGGGCCTGTTCTCCGACTGTCAGTACATGAGCCAGTATCTTAGCCCGTATCACTGGCTGAATGACTGCGAGCCGCCGCACGCCCACCCTTAAATCTTCACCCCCTGCAAGTTCATATCACCGATGTGGGCAGCGCATGTTGCGTCTGCCAGAGCTGTTCCTATTGTCCGAAATCTGCTCGTTCAGGTATAATTTCGGAAAGCCGCAATTGTAATTTCAAGACCCCTAAATTTTAGGGGGTAATATGCGGCGCGAGTCTCGTATGTTGATATATAAGGTCAATGCTTCGCACTGAGTTGCGTTTTCCGTAAAGGGGAAACATCATGACACAATCCATTATCGAAACCCACAACCTGACGCACCACTACGGTAGTTTTGTCGCGTTGCAGGCTGTGAATTTGACGGTACAACAAGGGGAAATTTTTGGTTTTCTGGGGCCGAACGGAGCCGGGAAAACGACTGCGATCCGCACGCTGTTAGACTTCATCCGTCCCTCGGCGGGATCAGCGACGATCTTCGGGCTGGATACGGTGCAAGACAGCGTAGCGATCCGGCGGCGTATTGGTTATTTGCCGTCCGAGTTGGCGCTGTGGGACAACTGGACCGGGATTCAGTATGTGCGCTGGCTGGAAGAGGTGCGCGGCGCGACAAATGGCTATCTCAAGGAAGCTGAACGCCTCGCCGCCCGGTTGGATTTTGATCTGGCGCGTTCGCTCAAGGGCATGTCCACTGGCATGAAGCGCAAAATGGGCCTGATCGCGGCGTTGGCGCATAAGCCCGAACTGCTGATCCTGGACGAACCGAGCACCGGGCTTGATCCGTTGATGCAAGCGGTCTTTCACGAACTGATGCAGGAAGCGCGCAGCGAAGGCCGGACAGTATTCCTCTCCTCGCATAACCTGCCCGAAGTCGAGGCGATTTGTGATCGCGTGGGCATCATCCGGCAGGGGCAACTGGAAGCGGTGGAGTCGGTTTCGAACCTGACGCGCGTCAGCTTCCGGTGGTTGACCTTGACCGTTGCCGGTCCACCAACCGTGAATGGTTTCCAGCAAATCGCGGGGATCACCGATCTGAGTACGTCCGCATTACCCACTGGCGGATCGCAAATTCGGATGCGGATCGGCGGCGATGTCAGTATGGATACCGTGATCAAGCAGGTTGCGCAGTTTACTGTCGAGGACATGCGTTTTGAGCATCCCACGTTAGAAGAAATTTTCCTGACGTACTACGGCGAAGGTGAGGCGTAACATGATCGCTACCTTTCGTAAAGCGTTCTGGGATTCGCGCATGGGGGTGTTGTGGCTGGCTGTGGGGTTGGCGCTTTATGCCGCCATGATGATGAGTTTCTATCCGATGTTGGTCGCGCAGGCCGCCGAACTGGACGATATGATCAAAAAGATGCCCAAGCAGATGATCGGTATGTTCTATTCCGGCGATCTGGATGAGTTCAGCGTATCCGATCCGGGCGTCTTTTTGCAGGGCCGCTACATGCTGTGGGCGATCATCGTCCTGGGCGTGACGGTGGGCAATCAAGCGTTTAATGCGTTCATCAATGCCGAACGTACCGGAACAATGGACCTGATGCTGAGTTTGCCGGTATCGCGGCGCGGGTATCTGCTGGGCCGGATCGGGCATACGGCGCTGACCGTGCTGGTGGTGCTGGTCGTGTCGCTGATCGTGTTCCTCGGTTTTACCCTGGTCGTGGATGAATGGACGCTTTCTGTGCGCCAGCAAGCCGAAGCGATCCTGGCGGCATTTTTCCCGGTGATGGTGATCGCGGGCTTTGCGTATATGATCAATGCGCTCATTCCATCGAGCCGGCATTTTGGCGGCGGGCTGGTGTATGTGTTCGTGTTCGGCGCGTATCTCGTGCATAGCTTTTGCGTGACCATTGAGGCGCTGGAACCGATCCGCCCCCTGTTCCTGTATGACTACTATGACGCGGGGCAGATCACGCGCGAGGGGCTGAACTGGGGCCATGTCGTGCTGCTGAGTGGGGTCGCGCTGGTGTATTTGGGCGTGGCGTACTGGCGGATCGATCAGAAAGAGTTGGGTGTATAACGGCGCTCAATACTGTGGCGAATCTGATTGACGTAGGGGCGGGGCTTGACGCTTGACCCGATTCCCCTTCTCCGTTTACGGGGAGAGGGCCAGGGGGAGGGGTAAATCTGCAACCATAGAGTCAGGTTTTGATTTTCGGAGGAGTTACCCATGCCGCCACTAGCGGCGACACATCAAAGAGATGAAAATAGGTTTTTTTGCCTTTAACCTCGTTTTTCTCTGTGATCTCTGTGTCTCTGTGGTGAATATGATTTTCAGAGGAGGTATATGATGGCTGCTGTTTTTCGGAAAGCGTTTCGTGATTCACGGCGCGGGACCATCTGGTTAGCGGTGGGCCTGGGCCTGTATATGGTATTCATCCTGTCATTTTTCCCGACGATTATCGATGAGTCGGAGAAATTTGACGAACTGTTGGAATCGTATCCCAAAGAAATGTTGTCACTGTTCTACGGCGGCGATGTGGAAGACCTCAGTTTGTCCGATCCGGCGACGTTTCTGCAAACCTATTTTTCGACCTATGGCATGTTGCTGTTAGGCGCG
>JAFGJA010000277.1 GCA_016929355.1 Anaerolineae bacterium
GGGAGATGATCAAACAACGGCAAGGTTTCTCGCTAGAAATCGTCATTCCGTCTGCCGCAACTTGATTGCGGTCTACTGAATTTGGTAAAGACGATGTCTTCCTCTGGCATATTGAACGGGTTCAAATGATCCCATTTGCCATGTTCGGCAATAACCAAACTGCCGGTTACACCCATACCGATTTCGCCTTTCATCGTACTACGCCGGGGAATCAATCCCCCCGGCGAACCTCACAGCATACAGTACAAAAACACCTGCTGCTCGGACGCGATAGCCCGCGCGCACAGCGCCCGTACATCGGTGAAAAATTGGCGCATCCAGGTAACGGACACATACCATTGGCGCACTTCCTCAACACGCTGGAAGGCTTGCACCGCGTTTGCTAACTCCTCATCGGTCAATTGCGCAAACCGCGCGACGAGATCATCCGGCACGGCATAGACCCATAACCATTCTTCCTCCGGTTCGAGCATGAAGACCGGATTTTCCAGGTAATGCTCGGCGGTATCCTCATACGTGCCGCCCATGATGATCACATGCAAATGCGTCATGGTAACGGCATCCAACACTTTCGTAATCACCGTATCGGCGGCGGGCATATTCAGTGGATTCACCGCCGCCACCGTCTCAATATCGCTGATAATCAAACTACCCGTTACGCCCATAGTGATCCCTCCCCTGAAAATCAAACCCATTTTACCGCAGAGAACGCCAAGGCCGACAAAAGCAAATCAGGTCAAGAGCAAGAGAAAACAAAACCTATGGCATGATGCTATTTTCCCCCAAAAGTCACTCCCATTGTAGGCAAACGCCCCCCAATTGCCAAAAAAGCCTGCTATAATTGCGCCCATGAATCTCGACTCCCGACTCCTGACCCAACTCCGCCCGGTGCGGCTGCTGCTCGCGCTGGCGATTGGCGGCGGCACGCTGGCCGGACTGCTGCTGGTCGGGCAAGCCTACGCCCTGAGCCAGATCGTGAGCCGCGTTTTTCTGGATGGGCAGACTCTACAGGATGTGCGCGAACTGCTGATCGCGCTGGTGATCATTGCGGTGCTGCGCGCGGCGGCGCTTTATGTGAGCGAGATCGCGGCGCAGACCGTCGCGGGGCGCATCAAGGCGGATTTGCGCGAGCGCCTGTTTGCGCACCTGATCGCGCTCGGTCCCGCTTATACACGCGGCGAACGCTCCGGCGAACTGGCAAATACCGCCGTTGAAGGGATCGAAGCGCTGGACGCCTATTTCAGCCAATACATTCCCCAGATCGCGCTCTCAGCGCTGATTCCCCTGACGATGCTGGTGATCATTCTGCCGCTTGATGTCCTCTCGGCGGTAGTCATGCTAATCACGGCCCCGATGATCCCCTTTTTCATGGTGCTGATCGGGCATCTCGCCAACATCCAATCGCGCAAACAGTGGCGGCAGCTCAGCCGCTTGAGCGCGCATTTTCTGGATACGCTGCAAGGGCTGACCACGCTCAAGTTATTTGGCCGCAGCCGCGCGCAAATCGCCGTGATCGCACGCATCAGCGATCAATTCCGCGATACGACGATGAGCGTGTTACGGATCGCGTTTCTCTCGGCGCTGGCGCTCGAACTGCTGAGTACGATCAGCACGGCGATCATTGCGGTGGAGATCGGGCTGCGGCTGCTGTATGGACGAATACCGTTTGATGAGGCGTTTTTTATCCTGATCCTCGCGCCGGAGTTTTATCTCCCCCTGCGCAATTTAGGCGCGCGGTTTCATGCGGGCATGGCGGGTGCGACGGCGGCAGGGCGCATTTTCGAAGTCTTGGATTTCACCACAAAAGACACAGAGTACACAGAGAAAAACAAGGTAAAAGCAGAAGAGAAAACAGAATTATACGTCCCCCAACCTGACTCCCCCTCGCCAAGTTTGGGGCGGGGGCCGGGGGGTGAGGTACACATCACCTTCGAGGACGTGTATTACGCCTACGGAGATCGCGCAGCGCTGAACGGCGTCAGCTTCACGATCCGGCCCGGCGACCAGATCGCGCTGGTGGGACCAAGCGGCGCAGGTAAAAGCACCATCGCGCAGTTATTGCTGCGCTTCATCGAGCCAACGGCGGGACGAATCATGATTCAAAACCCCTCCCTCCACGTACAGGATACCGTTGGCGAACCTGATTTTTGTAGGGGAGGGTTTGCAACTTTGCAAAGTCGCCCCTACAAAGACCTGCGAAACGCGTTCGCCAACAACGTCGTACAGGAAGGGGAAATCAGCCGCGAAGTTAAGTCCCCTCTCCGTTTACGGGGAGGAGATATAGGGGAGGGGTTGATCGCAAATCACAATCTACGCGATCTTCCGCCGGATGACTGGCGCGCACTGATCGCCTGGGTTCCGCAAATGCCGTATCTTTTCGCGGGTACGGTAGCCGATAATATCCGCCTGGGCCAAACGGATGCCGCGTTAGATGACGTGATCCAGGCCGCGCAACACGCCCACGCCGATCAATTCATTCGCGCGCTGCCCCAGGGCTACGATACACCACTTGGTGAACGCGGCGCACGACTTAGCGGCGGGCAGGCGCAGCGCCTCGCGTTGGCACGGGCGTTCCTCAAAAAGGCCCCGATCCTGATCCTGGATGAAGCCACCGCGAATCTTGATCCTGATACCGAAGCGCTGATCCAGGACTCGCTGGAAACGCTGCGCCAGGGGCGCACGGCGCTGGTCATCGCCCATCGTTTGCATACGTTAAAGAGAATCGACCTGATAATTGTGTTGAAACAGGGTATCATTAGTGAGATTGGGGCCTACACTGAGCTAACAAACCGGGGTGGCTTGTTTGCGGAACTCATCAATGCATCTGGAGCCGCGAAGTGACAGTTATCAATCTTGACTATCAATACTGCGTCGGCGTCTTGACCTTTGCGCCGGAATCGAAAGCCCAAATTGACCACTTGCAAGCAATGGCCCGCGAATGCGCAGCCAATGAACTGTACGTTTATGCGCTGGATGACGGCCCCCAACAGGCGGTGATTGATGTCGATTACAGCACGCCGGGAGAATTCAGCAGCGCGATTTGTTTTCTGTCCGATGCGGCTCCGATCATTCATGAGACAACCGGCGAGATTGAATGCGCCGTGCCGGAAGATGCCGCCGAACTCTCCTGGCATTATTACCGCATCCACGATAACCGGCTGTTCTGGCAAGCGGCCACCTTTGTCCGTCACCCCCGCGAGGTCGTCACCGCGATTGTGCCCGCCGATTGGCGCGGCATCCAGATCATCGGCTACCAGGGCATTCTCCATTTTCCCGATCTGAGCGAAGAAACCGCCGCCGAAGTGAACGCCTTTGTGCAGCAGGCGTGGCGCACCAAATCACTGCAAAACGGACACATTGATTTTTCCTATTATGGCGGCAAGGATTTTCAGCGCTGGTACGTGCTGTACCTGATGGGATTGGCGGAGGTTATCGGGCCGGGCGTTGCAGTCCGGGGCGAGATCGTGTGCAGCATGGAGCGCATGATCGATGCCAACACGTTCCGCGACGAATTCGAAATTTATGGGATCGAGGACGGGCACGTCTACCGCCATCGCGGGCATGTGGACCGGGATGAAATCTGGGTGGCGGTGGATATTTAAGACTGCTGCTAAAATTAGATCAGATCGTATTATAGGAGGTGTGCCATGCAAACAATCACCTTAAAAACTCAAGCCGATCAAGATGGGCTAATAACACTTGCCATTCCGACTGATCTCGCCGGACGTGAAATCGAAATTGTACTCGTGATGCATCCGCTCGACTCGGAACCAGTCGACGAAATGGGCTATCCCCTCGGTTATTTTGAAGAAACGTATGGTATGTTTGCCGGTGATCCCATTGAGCGCGATCAGCCGTTATATCCCGACGTGCGAGATGAAATTCAGTAGACCGCAATCAAGTTGCGGCAGACGGAATGACGATTTCTAGCGAGAAACCTTGCCGTTGTTTGATCATCTCCCACA
>JAFGJA010000278.1 GCA_016929355.1 Anaerolineae bacterium
GTTATTTCACTATAAATATGCGCTGTCTTTGAAGATCGTGAAATTTGACGCGGGTGAGCGCGTATCGGTGGCGGAACTGGGCAAGCTGGACACTGAAGGGCCGCGTATCGCGCGTTTCCGCGAACTGGGATCAATCACCATCGGGGATACGAATTACGTGATCGCCGCCACCGATCCCTATTTTTACAAAGCGGTCTGGTTAACGCTGCGCTATGCCGTGTTCAATGTGCCATTGGGGTTGTTTGCGGCGCTGTGCGTGGCGCTGCTGCTCAATCAAGCCGTGCGCGGCATAGGCTTCTGGCGCACGCTCTACTACTTACCGGCGGTCCTTCCGGCGGCGGCAACGGCCCTGCTCTGGTGGTGGTTGTTTGCGCCAAATAGCGGCCTGATCAACTGGGGGTTAGGCAAAATCGGCATTTCCCCGCTCGGCTGGTTCACCGATAAAGACCTCGTGCTGCCCTCGTTCATCATCATGAGTCTGTGGGGCGTTTTCGGCGCGAATACCGTGATCCTGCTGGCGGGACTCAAGAATATCCCCACCGAACTCTACGAAGCCGCCGCGATTGATGGCGCGGGTGCAGGAACCAAGTTCCGCCATATCACGATCCCGATGCTCAGTCCGACCCTATTCTATACGCTGATCACGGGCATGATCGCCGCGCTGCAACTGTTCACGGAACAGGCGTTTATCCCGACAAATCGCAACGATGGCTGGTTCATGAACTGGTTCATCTATAACGAAGCGTTTGACTCCGGGCGCATGGGTTATGCGTCGGCAGTGGGCTGGCTCACGGCGGTCTTTATCATTGCCCTGACGCTGCTGGTATTCAGATCGTCCAGCGCGTGGGTGTTCTATGAAAGCGCCCGCGAAGGGGAAGGAGGCTAACCATGACCGTCAAAACAACGACTTCGACCACCGTCGCCACTCATGATCCACTCGCCCGCCGCCGTCTGATCCAGAACTTCACCGGTCAGGCGGTGATCTACACGCTGCTGATCATCGGCGGGATGCTGATCTTGATTCCCTTCTTCTGGATGGTGTCAACCTCGCTCAAAACCGAGGACCAGCTATTCATCTTTCCGCCCCGGTGGATACCCGATCCGGTCCAATTCAATAACTACTGGGATGCCTGGGAACAACTCAACAGCATCGCACCGGGTTTGACGTTCTGGCGCATTATCGGCAATACGTTGTTTATCACGGTGCTGGCGATGCTGGGCGAGATGTTCAGCGCCGCGATTGTCGCCTATGGGTTTGCGCGTTTCCGGTTCAAGGGGCGGGATACGATCTTTTTCATCATGCTCTCCACGATGATGATCCCGGCCACGCTGACGATGGTCCCCGGTTTTATCGTGTGGCGTGAATTCGGCCTGCTCAATACGTATGATCCGCTCACGCTGCCCGCGCTGACCGCCTGGGGGCCGCTCTATGTCTTTCTGCTGCGCCAATTTTTCATGACGATTCCGCGCGATATGGATGACGCCGCTATCGTCGATGGGGCGAATACAGCGCAGGTTTTCTTCTATATCATGCTGCCGATGGTCAAACCGGCGTTTCTGGCGATTGGCGTGCTGTCATTTCAGGGCAACTGGAACAATCTGCAAGCGCCGCTCATCTACCTGAACACCACGCAGATGTTCACGTTGATTCTATCGATGCAATTTTTCCAGCAGTCGCTCTCCAAGAGCGCCCCGAAATGGCACTATATGATGGCAATGGCGACCATGATGGCCGCGCCGATCCTGCTGTTGTTTTTCGTAGCACAGCGCTACTTCATCGAGGGCTTGAACGTGGGCGCGGTGAAGGGATAAGGGACATGATGCGTAACATTGGGCAATTCATAAATCAAGCATGTGTGCAGAACGGCCTCACCCATAAGCAACCTCTATGCCGATCAGCCCCCCACCTAACCTCCCCCATGCATAGGGGAGGAATCAAAGGAGGGGGTAAAAATGGGCGAAATCAGGCCCGCCAATCTCAACGCTTTTTAGCCCCTCCCCCTAAACGGAGAGGGGACTTAACCGCCCAACCTAACTCCCCCTCTCCGCGCGTGGAGAGGGGGTCGGGGGGTGAGGTAAAAACTCTGTTCGCAATTCTGTTGATCATCATCCTGACATTAGCCTCAATTCCCCCCACCACCGCGCAGGAGGACACTACCGATCAGGCCAATGAACCCATGCAGCACGGACTCGTGAATCTCGATCACCTGCTGTTTTTGACCGAGCCGGTCATGTTCGATGTGCAAGGCGATGCGCAGGACGTGGCAATTGTGCATATCTACTCCGAGTATCCCGAATACGAATGGGTAGACGCCGCCGGGGAAGGCATCACGGCGGTGGATGACGTGGCCCGCGCCGCAATCGTCTACCTGTGGTACTACGAACAAACGGACGACACTCGCGCGCTGGATTACGCCAAACTCTGCCTGGAATTTGTGCGCTATATGCAAACCGAGGATGGCTATTTCTACAATTTCACCTATGACGCGGCGGGCACAATCAACACCGAGGGCAACACCAGCTATAAAACGTTACAGGGCTGGTGGGCCATGCGCGGCTTATGGGCGCTGGCGGAAGGCGTGCGCGTGTTCGGCACGGCTGATCCCGCGTATGCGGCGGAATTGGAATCCGCGTACCGGCTGACCGAATCCGCGCTGGCGGCGAATCTGGCCGAATACGGCGTGTATAGTTCGCTGCACGGCTTCTCGATCCCGAACTGGATTCCGGGCGGTGCGCCGGATGTAGCCTCGGTGGAACTGCTGGCGCTGACGAGTTACTATCGCGCCAAGCCGAATCCTGACACCGCCGCGTTGATCGCACACATCGCGGACGGGATCGCGGCGTATCGTTTGGGTGATAGTCAAACCTACCCGTTTGGCATGATCCCGGTCACGACCAACGCGCCGGGCTACTGGCACGCCTGGGGCAGCCACATGGTACACGCGCTGGCCGATGCCGGGGCCGCATTAGACCGGCAGGATTGGATCGATGTGGCAGCCGCCACAGCCGACACCTTCTTGATTCGCCAACTGGCCTTTGAGCGCATCCGTGAAATCGGCATTTTGCCGAATCGCCTCGATCAGATCGCGTATGGCACGAATATGCTGGTGCAGGATTTCATGGCGCTGCATCGTGCTACCGGCGAAGATCGTTACGCGCAATACGCAGGGCTGGCGGCGTCGTGGTATTTTGGCAACAACA
>JAFGJA010000279.1 GCA_016929355.1 Anaerolineae bacterium
AAATATTATCAGGTGGAAACGATCCCCTTGCTCCTTATTTTATGAAATTTGTTATTCCAGCCCGCGCAAAGGCAAATATCAGGCAACAATTACGTCAAATAGGTATCACCCATTACACAATATATCCTGATTTAGATGGAATTTCTCAAAAACTAAATTGGGAAACCCAAATGGATATATGGGGGGATTGGAAAGAAAGTTTATAACTATTTTACAAGGGGCGTATGGCGATACGCCCCAACCGCTCCCCCTACTGGCGCGGCTCCAATAACCCTTCATCGATCAGATACGCGCCTAATTTGTCCGTCAAAATCTGGTTGCCCACCGCGTCAAGGTGGAAATCCAGCGCATTGTAGACCGTCTGCCCATCTTCCACCGCCGCGATAAATTCCTCAGTGGGATCGACGCAGTGCCAGCCCTTCTCAACACACACCGCCCATAACGCCGCGCGCCCTGCCGCTAACATGGCGATATAGTCCGCGTCGAGCGTATCCGTCAGGTATGCGGCGTACACTTCCTCTTTGGTCGGGATCAGCACAATCACCAATTCCGTACCGTGTCCGGCATTCGCCAAGACCGTATGCGCTTGCTCAAACGCGCGGATCGTTTCCGCAAAACCGAACGCCGTCGCCTCATACGCCAGATCGTGCGACAACTGCGAATCATTCACCGCGACCTCGCGCCCGTTGATCGTCAGGATCAAATCGGCTTCGTCTGCGGGGGGATTAATCTTCTTCTCGATCCAGTCGCGCACGTAACGATACACGGCAGAATATTCGGCAAATGTGCCGTAATCCGGCACGGCGGCAGGTGCGACATCCGGCACGGCGAGTTGGGCCGTATCGCCGCGCAGCAGGGCAAAATCGTAATCGTCCTTGTAATCGTTGCCGAACCACTGCCACACCACAACGGCGGGTTCCATCGGTGGGGCGTAGTCGCGCATGATGTTGCCGTGCGCCACCGATCCCGTGCCCGGTACGCCGAGGTCCATCACATGCCAGCCATAATCGTGATGCAACTGCTGCACCCAGCAATCCTCAAAATCTGTCCAGCAAAACGTGAATGAATCGCCTACCGCAACCATATCCATCGGCCATTCGGGTTCGTTGGTGCGGAAACCTTCCGCGCGATCCCACAGGTTGATCGTATCGAAGGTGAACTGTGTATCGCCCCAATGCACCTTGTAATCGTGCAGATTCGGCGGGATGCGCGCGTGATATTCGATGCTGCCGGTAAATGGCATCACCGGGATCAGGTGTTCGTTATCCCAGGGCACGACGCGCACATGCTGGATCACGGCTTGTGTTTCCGGTGGCAGCGCATCAAAGCCCACGCGCATGAACACTTCGAGCAGGAACCAGACCAACACGATAGTCCAGATCGTTGCCAGCACGATCTTGAGTGCGGTTTTTAGCCGGGATGGGCGTTGGGGGGATTCGGTTTCGGTCATTGCATTGCTTTCTTTGTCAAACCTCACCCCCCGCCCCCCTCTCCATGCGATGGAGAGGAGGAGTCTGGTTGAGTATTGATTCCCCCTCTCCACTGGGTGGAGGGAGTCAGGGGGTGGGGTAAATTTTATTCGCCGGACTCGCTGGTTTCCGTCGCAGTTTCAGTTTCCGGTTCGATTGTCGGTTCGGGCGTTGGCTCTGGCACAGGTCCAATTTCCTCTAAGCGGTAGATCGGCCCCTTGTAATCAACCAGATACAATTCGCCGGATTCGTCCTCGCCAAAGGATGACACGACAAAACTGGAATCCATCAGCAGATCGTTCTGCCAATCGCCCATGTCATCACGGTACAAGACCCAGATTTTACCGACAACGTAATCGGCATAGATGTATTTGCCCCACAACCCCGGCATCGACTCGCCGCGATAGACATAGCCGCCCGTGATCGAGTTGCCGACATCGTGCCCATATTCGAGGATCGGCGGGGTGTAATCGCCGCCGCGCACCGTTTCATCTTCGAGATAGGTGTGCCAGCCCTCAAACGCGCTCCACCCGTAATTTTCGCCGCCCGGACTCGTGCCCGGTTGGTAATCGAGTTCCTCATACAACCACTGGCCTACATCACCAACGAACATATCCCCTGTTACACGATCAAATGTGAACCGCCAGGGATTGCGCAAGCCTAACGCCCAAATTTCCGGCAGGAAGGACGGATCAGCCAGGAACGGGTTATCCGGCGGGATGGTATACAGTTCGGGATTGCTCACATCGGTTGACACATCAATCCGCAGCATTTTACCGAGATAGGTATCCGGCTTCTGCGAATTGTAATTCGGCTCGGCAGGCCGCCCGCCATCGCCAAACGCGATGTACAGATAGCCATCCGGCCCAAAGATGATGTTGCCGCCGTTGTGATCCTCGAATGGCTGATCCTGCGTCAACAGCACAACCTGGCTGTTGGGATCGGCGCGATGGGGATCATCCGGCATGACGCTGTAGCGCGCGATCACGCTGTCACCTTGCAAATCGTTGTAGGAGATGAAAAACAGGCCGTTATTTTCGTAATCAGGATGAAAGGCCACGCCCAACAAACCGAGTTCCGTATAACCGCCGCTATAGGTGAAGCGCGGCACGAGCGCGGTAATGTCGAGGAACGGATCGGGCCGCATTGCGCCATCTGCCACGATCATGATCCGGCCCGGCTGCTCAACCACAAACAAGCGCCCCGATCCATCGCCCGCGTGTGTGACCAAAACCGGGCTGTCGAAATTGCCGATCACCTCGACCCACTGGTATTCGATGCCATCATAGACACCCGTCGGCGGGGTATCTTCGCCCGTATCGACAATCAACTGGGCCGCGCCGCTGTTCAGTTCGCGGACATAAGCCACCGACTGCAAAATTTCCTCGTCGGTCAGATTGGGATTATCGGCGCGCGGGGGCATGGCGTTGCCCGTGATGTTAACCGGATCATCGGCGGTGCGTCCCTCGATCACAAAGGCAAGTAATTCCTCATCGGTGTTTTCCTGCACGAACTCGTTATCGGTCAAATCCTTGCCGATGCTGTGGCCGGTGGCGCCGGTGGCGCTGGTATTGTGACACGAGAAACAGTTCGCCAGATACACTTCGCGCCCCGCGCTCACAATTTCGAGCGGATAGCTCAATGCGTCGATGTTGAACTGCTGCTCAATCGGCGGGACTTCCGTCGGCGTCAAGCCCTGCGCGGCAATAATCTGCTGCACATCGCGCCACGAACCGAGTTTGATCATCGTCACCAGATCATCGATCTGCGTGCTGGTAAATATACCGCCTTCGTCGC
Organism: Anaerolineae bacterium; assembly: GCA_016929355.1. Lineage (GTDB taxonomy): Bacteria > Chloroflexota > Anaerolineae > Aggregatilineales > Aggregatilineaceae > JAFGJA01. The sequence continues at coordinate 3,267 of JAFGJA010000279.1, forward strand.
TCAAAAACGCGACCATCGCCGTGTTGAGTCGTCCGCGCGCAATCGTTTTATAGATGTCGTCGGCGTCCATATTGCGCACGGCGGCGCTGTTCAGAGTCGGATTCTGATTCAGTCCCTCGCCAAAATCGCCATGACACTCCACGCAATACTGCGCATAGAGGTCCGCGCCGCGATCCACTGCCGCCTGTTCCTTGTCGGTGAGCGTATCGCGCTGGCGAAACGGTTCGCGCAGCATATTAAACGACAGCAGCAGCACGATCAGAATGGTGGCGGCAAAGCCGAGTTGTTTCATTCGATTAGACAAACATCCATCTCCTGAAAATCAAAAATCGTTTACCACAAAGACACAAAGATCACAGAGAAATTCAAGATAAGAACGAGAGAAAATACCCATAACCTGACTCCCCCTCTCCACGCCTGGAGAGGGGGCCGGGGGGGTGAGGTTTACTCCCACTGTTTCGCATACCCAGATCGCGCGAACAATTCCCGCCGCAGCTTGCGCCCCTCGCGCCAATCCCAGATGTCATAATAGCGCCGCGCACCCCAGGATGGAATCTTCAAAATGGGCGTCTTGAAGATCAGCCACTCCAAAACCGGCTGGCGCAGCAACATTTCCAACCCCGAAACTGCGTTATGGTGCGCCGGGATAAACGGTTCCGCGACATCCGCTACCGTCTCGCCCACCACCTCGAAGCCATCCACCGCGCCGAGGCCGTGTGCCGCGCAGAGATTCAAATGCTCGATCACCGTTGGATCGAAGCCCATGATGCGCGCGGCAGTCGCATCGATCCCGACCAGATTGGCGGACGCCAGGACCAGATTCATCTCTTTGGGGCGGCCCGAT
>JAFGJA010000280.1 GCA_016929355.1 Anaerolineae bacterium
ATAACCGGCTGAATACAGTGGCGAGCGGGTTTATTGTGCTGCGGCGATCCGCGTTAGAGGCGGCGGGCGGGATGCTGCATTTGCTCGATGAAGCGTCGGAGGAGGTCGCATTGGCGCGCGTGATCACCGAGGCGGGCTATCGCGTGGCCGCGATCCCGGTTCCGGCGTATGTGGTCATGGCCCCGACGACGGTTAACGATGCCACTGCTCATATCCAGCGCAAGTTGATCACGCTGCGGGCTACCGATCCGGCGCGTTTTGCGCGGCTGTTGTTTGCCAATCCGCTCTCGGTGGGATCGCTGCTGGGGTTTATCACGGAGCGCGAGGGGCGTTGGTGGGGGCGGCGAACGTGGTGGTTTTTCGTCTGGCTGCGGCTGGCGGTGGCCTGGGAATTGGACCGGATTCGCTTCGGGCGGGCGTTTGTCTGGCCGGCCTATGCGCAATTGTTTATGCTCGATACGTTTGTGACACCGGTCCTCTGGGCGCGGGTGCTGGTGCAGCATACGTTTACGTGGCGCGGGCGCTGGTATCGGATCACGCCGGGGGGCAAGGCGCGGCGGGTGGAGTGAAAAGCAGATTCACCGCTGAGACACAGAGTGCGCGGAGAAAAACAGATAAAGACAGAGAAAAAACCTTAATGGGATGCAGATGCGCAGCAAGCAGCGTTTCGCGGATAAACGCAGATTTGAAAAACAAAAGCGGGGGAAGGCGGGAGAGGTGTGATCGCGTGCCGCGTGCGCAAAGTGGCGATCTAGTACACTGAGACTCAAATAAGCCGCCGTTTTCCGTAGGGTGCGAACCCATGTGTTCGCCCTGGGCCGACACGCTGGTCGGCCCCTACAAAACCCTGGCTAAACATAGGCTACTGTGTACTAGCCTCTTTAGAAGGCTTACTGTTTTTTCTTTAGACGGAGGGCTTCAGCCTCCGGCGAGCGCAGCGCGATCTCCCCCTCTCTATCGCGTGGAGAGGGGGGCAACCAGAGGTTGCTCAGGGGGGTGAGGTTATTCTTTCGGCAGGTCCAGATGCGAATCATCGCAGTAAGGCGCGTCTTGGGTGCGCTTGCAGCGACAGAAGCCCGCGCGGGTCGTTTCCGTGATCTCGAACTTAAGCGGCGTGAATCCCCCCTCTACGGTCCGGTGTGATCCGTCGCAGAAGGGTTGATTCGCCGAGTGTCCACAGCGACAATACCAGTATTCGCCCGGTTCCAGCGTGAGGATGATCTTGTTTCGTGCAGCAATTTTCGGCTCGGCCATAATCAATCGTATCCTTTCGTGAAAAGAAGCACTGACATTCAGGATTATAACAAAAATCCAGGATAACTTTCCCCTCAAAATTTAAAAAACCTTTGACTTTTATTCCTGCGTCTCGTACAATCACGGTGTTTTGAATGGTGTGTCCTCAGTTTTTCGGTCTACCTCTCCCCGATTGCGCGCGCATCGGGCTTTAATGACTTACTGCTAGCCAAAAACTGATCACTGACTATTAATCCAATTGGAGGCTCCAAAACTTATGAAGGCATATACCACTGAATTTGTGAGGAATATTGCCCTGGTCGGCCACCAGGGCGCCGGTAAGACGAGTGTGGCGGAAGCGATGCTCTTTAATACCGGCGCGATTACCCGTATGGGCAAGGTCGAAGAAAAGAATACGACCGCCGACTTTGACCAGGACGAAAAAGATCGCGGCCTGTCGATCTATATGTCGCTGCTGCCCGTTGAGCATAAGAATCACAAGATCAATGTGCTCGATGCGCCCGGTTTTGTCGATTTTCAAGGTGAAGCCAAAAACGCCGTGCTGGTGTCTGACGCCGCCGTGATCGCGGTGGATGCGGTGTCCGGCCCGGAAGTCGGGACCGAGTTGGCGTTTGATTATGCGCTTGAATTTGATCTGCCGATTCTGGTTGTGATCAATAAGATGGATCGGGACAATGCGAATTTCCAGAACGCGCTGAACGCCTTGTCCGAACGCTTCCCGAATCATCGTTTTGTGCCCGTCATGCTGCCCATCGGCTCCCAAGCCGATTTCAGGGGCGTGGTTGATGTGATGAACATGCAGGCGTATGAAGCCGAAGGCAAAAGCGCCAGCGACATTCCCGGCGATCTGGCCGACGATGCCGAAACCGCCCGTCTCGAACTGATCGAAGCGGCGGCAGAAGGCGACGACGCGCTGATGGAAAAATATTTCGAAGAAGAAACCCTGAGCGATCAGGAAATCGGGCAGGGCTTGCGCGCGGCGGGCAATAGTGTGATCCCCGTTTTTGCGATGAGCGCGACCCATAATATCGGTGTGCTGCCATTTTTGAACGCGGTCCTCAACTTTGTGAATCCGCCCAGCGCGCGCTCCATTACGGTGGAAAATGGGCGCGGCGGCGATACTGAAGTGATCGCTACCGGCCAGGAGGGTGCATCCCCGTTGGCGTATGTGTTCCACAGCCACACCGATAAATTCGGGACGTTGACCTATTTCCGTCTGTTCAATGGCGCGCTCAAGGGCAACGATACGCTGTACAACCTGGATGCCGAAGAAGAAGAGCGCCTCGGTAGTTTGCTCACTATGCGCGGCGAAAATCAAGAACAGATCGATGCGCTGCACGCGGGCGACATCGGCGTTGTGGCGAAATTACGCGGCACGCATACCGGCCAGACGCTCGCCAAGAAGGGCACGAAGCAATTTGTTGTGCGCCCGACCTTCTCGATGCCGATCTACGCGGTGGCGTTGCAACCTCGGACACAGAGCGACAGCGCGAAGATGGGTGAAATCCTGACCGGTCTGACCAATGCCGATCCGACGCTGAACTGGTATCAGGATGCAGCGCTCAAGCAGACCATCCTCGAAGGTATGGGCGGCACGCACATCGATGTAGCGATCAAGCGCGCCGATTCGTTGGGGGTGGGCCTGGATACGGCTGTGCCGAAGGTTCCGTATCAGGAAACGATCACCAAGACTGCCGAAGCCGAATATACCCACAAGAAACAGACCGGTGGGGCAGGGCAGTATGGGCGCGTCTTCCTGCGCGTCGAACCGCTTCCCTCACCAACGGGCGATGCGGCGGGTGAAGACTTCCCCGAATTTGAATTCGGCAACGAAATCTTTGGTGGTTCGATCAGCCAGGCGTTTGTCGGCTCGACGGAAAAAGGCGTGCGCGGTGTGCTGGGCGAAGGCGTGATCGCCGGTTATCCGGTGAAATACGTCAAGGCCATTGTGTTTGATGGCAAGATGCACCCGGTAGACTCCAAAGACATTGCCTTCCAGATCGCGGGGCGCAACGCCTTCCGCGAAGCGTTCACGAAAGCGTCTCCGGTGCTGCTCGAACCGATTATGACCGTCAAAGTGACCGTCCCCGAAGAAAACATGGGTGACATCATGGGCGACATGAACACCCGGCGCGGGCGCGTATTGGGCATGGATACGGAAGCCGGGCGCAGCATCGTCACGGCGGAAGTGCCGCTCGCGGAAATTCAGCGCTACAGCAACGATCTCCGCTCGATGACGGCGGGGCGCGGTGTGTACACGATGGAATTCCTGCGCTACGAAAAGGTGCCAGCTCATTTGCAGGCCGAAGTGATCGCGGCGGCGCAAAAAGAGGACGAAGAAGAGTAGACAGTGTAGCCTGAGTCAGGGGCTGCTCCATATGGTACGATTACGGGGTCGCTGCGGCGGCCCCGTTTGTGCTAAACGGGGCCAGCTCGCTGGCGAGCACAACGCTAATCGGCGATTATATAGTCTCTGATTTGCTTCAACATGGCTGATATGCCACCCGGTTTCAGGAGAAATACCGCGGTTTCAACCGCTGTTTGTCCGATCGTCCCCCACAAAAAGGTTATGATATAATCCACCGAAGAAGAT
>JAFGJA010000281.1 GCA_016929355.1 Anaerolineae bacterium
CCCGCGATAAAGATCAGCATCGGAAAGCCGAAACTCCACCAGATCGTGGTAATGCTGAGCGAAACAATGACAAGATCAGGATCGCCCAGCCAGTTAATAGGCTTGATGTTTATAAAATCCAAAAAATAATTAATGACACCAAACTGTGTACTGAGTAACCACACCCAGACAAGACCAATCGCCCCCACCGAAAATAGAGTAGGCATGTAGAGTACAACACGAAAGAAACCCTGCCCACGAATCTTTTGTGTAACTGCAATCGCTGCACCTAAAGCTACTGCTGTTGTCCCAGTCACCGTCAACACTGTAAATTTGAGCGTGTTACGAAGCGACATCCACCAGATATCATCATCTATTAAATTACGGTAATTCTCCAAACCGATATAGGGTTTGGTGGGGCGTAAAAGTCGCCAGTCGTAAAAACTGAACTCAACGGCCTTGAAAACAGCGCGCAGGAAAAATATTGCGAAGAAAATCATGAAGGGGGCCAGAAAGGCGTAGGCAGCGAGCGCCTCCCTGGTTCTCAGATTGGGTGAGAGCCGAGTCAGCCATGTGGACTTCGCCATCGGCGCATTGATACTAGACATACGCTCACTTGTCCTCTACAAAATGTCTCAACATCTGTTTGAGCTATCTTCATAAAGATGGCAATACAGGTAAAAAATTACTGGGAAAACTATTTTCCACATAGTAATTTTAGAGCATGTGGGGCAGATCAACGATCCGCCCCACATGGCATTACCAATCAACACAACGACTTATCCGCGATCCAACGCTTCCTGCATCAGTTCGGCAGCATCGTTCAAGGCTTCTTCAGGCGACTTCAGGCCATTGAGGGCATTGCTCAACTCTGCGTCGAGGTAAGTATGCATTTCCTGGGTGACAGTGCTGACCGGGTCGGTGGTACCATACTCGGCAAAGGTCTTGCCCAGCAAAATATTGGAAGAGTAGTTCTCAGGATCGAGCGCGGCCTGCGCCGACAGGCGAGCCGGCACCTGACCGGAGGAGGCCCATATCACCTGATTCTCGCTGACCCACTGGATCATCTTGATCACAGCATCGAGCTTCTCGCCGCTGGTGGAAGCCGGGATGAGGAAGACATGCGACGAGAAGTAGGTCGCTGGTTGGTCACCAAACTGCCAGTTGGGCCACGCCATGCTGTTGATGTCGGTGAACAGGCGGGACTGATTTAGGAACCAGGTACCGGTGGGCAGCACAGCAACCTGTCCAGCACCGAAGCCCTGCCAGGTATCGAAGCCCGCCGAGGGGGGCGAAACATGGTACTTGTAGATCAGGTCAACGGTCTTCTGCAGGGCGGTGATGCCCGCTTCGGAGTTGACAGTGACGGTCTTGTTGTCTTCGCTCAGGTAGCTGCCGCCCTCTTGGACCAAGCCAGCGAAGAAGTTGACATTCGGCCACTCACCAACAGTGTACCCCCACTGGACCACGTTTTCGGGGTCGAAGTCCGGCGACAAGGCGTTGTTGCCATTGGCATCCAGCGTCAGTTTCTGGAACAGTTCCACCCAACCTTCATAGGTGGTCGGCGCATCCGCCGGGTCAGTCGAGACACCAGCGGCTTCGAACATGTCGATGTTGATCCACAGGCCACGCCCATGATTGTCCAACGGAATGCCGTAGATCACGCCGTCATACTTGAGAGCTTCCATCGTGGTGCCTGAGATGTCATCATCGGGAAGCCAACCGCCGCCCGATGTATACTGGTCACCCAGGTCGCGCAGGACGCCAAAGCTACCGAACATCGGGATTTCACCGGTGTGTACCATGAAGACATCGGGTTCTTCACCCGCCACAAAAGCGGTCTGGAGCTTCTGGTAGAGAGTCGCCCAGGCGATCATTTCAACGGTCACCGAGACGTCGGGATTTCCTTCGGCAAATTGTGCCAGCATCTCATTCAGAGTCACACCATCGGAACCAGTCAAACCATTCCAGAACGAAATATGCGTCCCGCCACCGCTACCAATTTCGGCCACGATGGGGGTAGCAGTCGGTTCATCCTGGGCGGCCGTCGTGCCGACCATCGATCCCATGGCGACCAAGGCAACGAGCATAACCACCATGATGGAACTCAACAAATACGAAAACTTAGACATTTGATTGCTCCTTAATCAATAAACAGAAAAAACGAACTTAAAAAATGGGCTGTGGTTTCCGAATCTGCTCTCTATATTCCGCCTCCTTTTTGTGATGCAATCCTGATCGATTAAAACGCACAGGATTCATGGCGTTGAAAATTCATGATGATAAAAACTGGTGTGAAAATACCCCCACAGGAATGATGGGGAGAGGAAGATGACAGGCCAGTGTAAATTTTGAGGTATGTGTGTGATATTAAGCTTGAAAATCATTAGTTATCACCAAAATAAAAACTACAACTTCAGAGAAAAAATTTATGAATTCGTATGCAGTTATTCGAATTAAATCACAACTCCCCTGGTTTTGTCAACTAATTCGTTTTCCAAAATTGTTTTTTACAAATGAATCGGGGGCAGCGAATCGACGCGCTGAAAAGCATGGCGTGACCCTGGACTATTAAGAGTCACGCCGACATATTATTACTGACACTATGAGAGTTAGCGATTAACGCAAGAGGGACGATCTATTGGCTACGTTTGACAATGATGTACTTCGCATGGGACCACAAAAGGGGGCGGGCAATAGGTCCGCGTTGTTGCACCCAGGGTTGGTAGTGGTAAGGGGCCAGCATGGGCAATGGGATTTGTTCGGGCAGATGACCGGCATTATCTGCTTGTGCTTCGGCCCAGGTGATTAGTGAAGTTGCGCGCGCGGTTTCGCCAATTTCCTGGTAATACCATGCCAGCCACAACGCCAGCAGTACCCACGCGCCGCCACCATAATACACATCATTCACATAACGGTGGATGCCACTATCCGGTGCGTGTAGCTCGCGTTCAATGCGCGCGATGGTACGTTGCATCACCGGATCATCCGGCGCAAACAGGCGGTGCGGCGTTGCCACACTGATCAGGTTCGCATCGACCATATCCATTCCGATAGATTTCGCCAGTTCGCCGCCGGGTGTTAACCCCTGTTCCAATACAAACTTGCAAATTTCATCACAAGTGGCCGAAAAATCCAGCGCGGGCATGAGCGTTTGCACGGCGGTCAAACCCGCAAAAATTGCGCTCAACGTGCTAATATGAACCGCATTGCCGTGTTCCTCCCAATAATCGTAGCAGGGTGTTTGCCACAGCGCCGCCAGGTAACGCGCCGCCAGCGATACCGCGCGCGCCCACTCCGACGGCAAAGGCGTGAGGCGCGCAATCTTGACGAATTCCACCAATGACCACAGCCATGTGCCCGGCCCGTCGAGTTGAAATTCCGGCCAGGAATCCGGCCCGGTACTGCCATCTGGCGTATAACGGGCGTTGAGTGTATCCGCCAGCACCACCGGTCCGCCCTGCGCTGCACGAATAATGGTGCGCTCAATAGCATCTTCCCGCTTCAGAATCACACTCACGCACCAGTCATGGAAACGCTGTGCGCTGTTCAACTGCGCATCCATAATCCCCTGATGTGGCGCATCACCCGCCCGGCTGTCGAGCGCCATTGCATAGGCGATATACGCACCGTCACGAAACCAAGAAAACTGGTAATCGGGCATGGTTGGGCAGGCGAGATACGCGCCACTGGATAGCTGATTTTCCATAATCACGCGGCGGCTGTGGTCAAGTAAATTCATGATCCATACTCCACAGTGATCAGTGTCCAGTAGTCCAGGCTTGGTACGGTAAAGGAGATTGCGCCGTTTGTCTGCACAAAATCAACCATCTGCGGCGCGATGTCAGCGCCATCCGGCGAAGCGATCCACACGCGCACCACCGAACGATCTGTCGCCAACGTCACAGGCAGATCGGTCAGCGCCTCCGGCCCGGCGAAATGCGCTTCATTCCATTTGCCATGCCGCAGGCCCATAAAGTTGATCAGGCTGAATGTCTCAGATTCCGCACCCATACGAACAATTACGGCTACGCAGTTCCGCGAGCGATCATTGCCCGTTTCGACATCGGCAATCGTCAGGGCGGCAGCACGCCGCGGAGTCGCGTCGGTGGTGTCGATGGCAAGGATGTTTTCATAACGCACCAGGAAATCATAATAGCGCTGCATCACCGCTTGAAGTTCGGGTTTCATTTCGCCAAAACTGGGGAAATACGGATCGGCGAGCATGGCGTTGGGTTCGCCCAGTTCGAGATGATACGCACCACTGGCAAAAATCACCGCATCGGCCAACCGGACATTGTGCGCTGTGTTGGGATGGATATAGGCGGCGATGATCACGGGTTTGCCACCACCGAGCATTTGCGCATTGGCGATGATCTGGTGCAAATCCAAAAATTCCCGGTACGGGTCCCAGACTTCGATATAAACCACATCCTGATCCGCCGGGGCGACGGTTTCCACCGGCCAGTTGCCCACCGCGTTGAAGATCATTGCGCCATCATCGCCGCGTTTTTCCGCGACCACCTGCGCCGCGAGATCGATGAACGCCGGGAAAACCACCGCCAGATCGACCTGCTCACCCGCCGCATTTTGCCCGGTTTTGGGTGCACCGTATTGATCCAGATGAATGCCATCAAACGCAGTTTGATCGAGCACCTGCGCGAACTGATCCAGCAGATGGTCGGCCCAGGGCGATCCCGGCGTCGGGTCCATGATGTTGAGCAAGCCTTCGCCAAAATCGAACGGAACACCCGCTGCCGCATAAAGCCCCCAATCTTGATGTGCGTTGAAAAACGCGGGGGATGCGCCGTAAATCGCCGTATAGGGCATCGCCGCGATACGGCGCGCGTGGGCCGCATCGATCAGCGCACGAACGGTCTGCATCGACATACGCCGCCCCAACAAATCGGTGTAGTCGCCAGTTGTGTTGGCCGTCGGCGGTAATAAAATCTCATGGCGATACTGCCAATCATAAAATTGCAAGCCGTTGACATGGTAGCGCAGCAGCAAATCCAATGTGTAATCGATATTCTCGGCAGCACGCCCGGCGTCAAATTCGCTCAGGAAGCCATAACGCGGCGCATCCAACCAGTGATTCAGCACATCAAACGCCGTGGAAGCGGTTGCTAATGTCGCTCCCGTCGCATCCAGCAAGGTCACAGTCAAGCCGTAACCGCGCGGCGCAATCTCCGGCGGCTGCCAGGTGATCACCACTTGACCCGCGCTCAGTTCCGCTTCCAGTGTGGCTATGTGGTCTGTTAAATAGGTAATTTCCGCCGTGATCCGCGCCCCATCCCCCACCGGATCGGCGGATACGGTAAACGTGGCGGGAACGCCGGGGGTAAAGAACGCCTGATCGGGCGTAACAGTTAGCAAAACGGGGGAAGTTTCGGCTTGGCTCATAACAAGTCCTTTGGTCGCAACAAACATCAAAATCAGGCACACAGCGCAAATACAATTCATAACACGGCGCATCATTTTTTCACGGCTCCGGTAGTAATGCCCTGCACAAAATAGCGCTGGAAAAACACGAACAACAGCACAGTTGGCACAACGGCAGTGAGCGAGGCGGCGAAGACTAACCCCCAATCCGTCGCGCGTGTCCCGCGAAAATTCTGGATCGCAATCGGCAGGGTACGCTTGGCCGGATCGGTGAGAACGGTCAGCGCCCAGATATATTCATCCCACGCGCCGAGAAATGAGAACACGCCAACGGTACTCAAGGCAGGCCGGGCGAGCGGCAGCATGATCCGCCAGAAGATCACGAATTGGTTCGCACCGTCAATGAGGGCGGCTTCTTCCAGTTCGTAGGGCAGACTTTCGAAAAAGCCGCGCAGCAGGAACATATTAAACGCCAGCCCACCCGCCGTATACACCAGCACCAATCCCGTATGGCTGTTGATCAATTCTAGCTTGCTGGCAAGAATGAACTGCGGGATGATCAGCATCATGGTGGGGACCATCATCATTGCCAGAATCGTGTAAAAAAGCAGCGTCTTGCCGGGGAATTCGAAGCGCGCGAACGCATACGCCATCATCGAAGACAACGTGGTTACAAGCAGCGCGGTTGAAACGGCCACTTTCGCGCTGTTGAACAGAGCCGTATCAAAATTGCGACTGTTAAACGCCGTGCGAAAATTTTCCAGCGTCGGATTATCCGGGATGAACTTCGGCGGGAATTCGGGCACATAGGCGGCGGGTTTGAAAGCCGTGGCGACCATATACAGCATCGGAGCCATAGCGATCACCGCGCCCAGCGTCAGGAGAGCCAGGATGGTCCAGTGAAACATGCGCTGCGAACGATTATTCACGGTCATAATTCGCCGATCCTCCCCTTAATAATCCGCGTCATCGGACTGGCCGAATAACCGTAGTTGCCCAAAACTGACGAGCACCACAATCGCTGCCAGGATATAACTAATTGCTGCGCCATAGCCGAACCACAACCGGTCAAACGAGCGATCATACATATAACTCAACACCACTTCAGTGCGGTGCAGAGGACCACCGCCCGTGATCAGATAGACCGAGATGAACACCTGAAACCCACCGATCACCAGCGCGACCAGAATAAACAATGTCGTGCGGCGGATCATCGGCAGCGTGATAAAGCGGAATTGTCCGATTTCCCCCGCGCCATCAATCGCGGCGGATTCGTAGAGTTCGGGGGGGATGCCTTGCAACGCCGCAAGGAAAATGACCATCGTCCAGCCCATCCCTTTCCAGATGCCCAGGCTGTAGATGATAATCCACGCGGTATTGGTTTCCCCGATCCAGTTCACCGGCTCATCCAGCATGTGCAGCACATCGATCAACGTATAGTTGACCAAACCGCCGCGATGCGCGCTAAAAATGAACTGAAACAGGAAACTGACCACCACCCACGATGTCACCACCGGCAGATAGTAAATGCCCCGAAACAACCGCTTGGCAATGAAAACACGATGCACCATCACCGCCAGCCCTAACCCGATCACCATCTGGCCGATCACCGTGACCGCCGTATAGCGCACCGTATTTTCCAGCGCCAGCCAGAAATTTTTGTCATCCAGCACGCGCTGGTAATTAGCCCACCCGATAAATTCGCTGGTTTGCCCGGGCATAATTTTCCAGTCAAAAAAGCTGATGTAAAACTCGTAGCCGAGCGGGTAGATCATCCACAGCACATACAGCGCGAGGCCGGGCAATAAGAATAAATAGGGGGTATACCATCGATAATGCAGTTTGGCGCGCATGGGCGATCCTCAAAAAATCATTACGGATAAGCGCAGAGAGGGCACAATTTCTTAGCCCCTCCCTAAATCCCTCCCCGTAAACGGAGAGGGACTTGTTCCACCTCTCCGCGTGTGGGGAGGGGGGCAACCAAAGGTTACTCAGAGGGAGGGATATACGAGTATCTTATTCGTATTCCGCCAGCAAACCGTCAATCTCTTCGGCAGCCATATCCAGCGCTTCTTGCGCCGAGGCTTCACCGCGCAGGATCAACTGTCCGGCATCCGTCAATACTTCTTCGATCTGGCTCCAGGCCGGGTGCGGTAGACGCGCACGGGCGGTTTTCAGTTGTTGCAGGAACGTGCCGTAGTACGAGTGATTCTGGAAGTAATCGGATTCCAACAGCGCGGGTTTGACCGTCAATTGGCCGACTTCCGACATTTTCAGTTGGTATTCGTCGGATTGGGTGAAACGCAGGAATTCGAGCGCGGCTTCGGTTTCTGAATCGACAAACAGCGCAATATTCTCACCACCCACCACCGAGATCGATCCACCAACGCCCGCCGGGAGCAACGCCGTTTGAATCGTGAAGTCGGGGTACTGCGCTTCGGCAATTGGGAACATCCAGGGACCATCCATGATCGAGGCGAACAGGTTGGTAAAATAGCCCGTACCACTGTCCATCCCACCGCCGAGGAACGAGGGCGAGAAACAGCCGGAATCGATCATGTCTTTCAGGAATTCATACGCGGCAACGGTTTCTTCGCCATTCACATAACCGGTGGAGGTCGTCATCGCCCCATCGGTGAGCGATCCGCCAAAGCTCCAAATCCAGGGCAGCACAGCCCAGCCATACGTACCACCATCGCTAAAGATGTAGTAATCTTCACCGAGCGCGGTCACGGCATCACACTGCGCCACCAGATCATCAATGGTGGCGGGCGGTTCGGCGATCCCGGCTTGTTCGTAGACGGTGGAATTGTACATGAAGACGCGCGTATTGGTATCGAGTGGCAGGCCGTAATGCTGACCTTCGTACACATTAGTCGAAAGCGGTCCTGCAAACACCGCATCCGCGTAATCCGCATAATCGGGCATTACGTCTTCAAGCGGCAGCAGCACGCCCAACGATGCGAATTCCGGCGACCAGATAATATCCAGGCGCGCGAGATCGGGACCTTCGCCACCGGCCAACGCGGTCAGGATCGTCTGGCGAAATTCACCATACGGGAAGGGAACCGATTCGACCTTGATATTCGGGTGTTCAGCCTCAAACATCGGAATCAGCGTATTGACCAACATTTCATTTTCTGGCGAAACTTCGTTGTAGGTATGCCAGAATTCAACGGTCACAACATCATCTTGGGCGTGCGCAAAAGCAGGCAGCGCCAACGCCGCGATCAACACCAACACTAACAGTTTAGCTTTCATGGCAATAGTCTCCTAAAAAATGGGCAAAACGATCAGCTAATGACCAAAAATGACTATCCGATAGCGTTACCTCCCAACTTAATTCAATAAGCGAAACAAGTTGTGATAAAAAAACATCAATGCAAAGTTGGCATGCTAAAAATCGTACTCAAAACGAGACTGGCTGCCCCCCGCGCCCAAATATCTTCGCTCAGGGGTTCAATTCGTATGTCGAGCTTTTCCGCTAAGGGGGCGAACATATGGCGGGCCATCGTTGCGCGCATAGTGCCGAACATCAGATCACCCGCGCGCACCCCTTCCCCACTGATGATAATCAGCGACGGGTTAAACAAATTCACCAGGTTAGCGGTGGCCTGACCAAGCGCCCGCCCCGCTGCCATCAGCATATCCCGCGCAATCGGGTGATCAGCATAAGCGAGCGCGATGAGATCATCGGGACTAGTCACATGCAACCCATTGAGTTCGGCACGCCGCATCAACCAGGGTTCAGAGACGAACGTTTCCAGGCAGCCGCGATTACCGCAGCTACACGCAAATCCATCTGGATCAATCACGATATGCCCGAATTCACCCGCGCCGCCGGTACTGCCGCGATAAATCGCCCCATTGGTGACAATGCCCATTCCAACACCGCGCCCGGTAGTGATCACCAAAAAATCGCGGACCTGCTGACCAGCCCCGTAAAGCTGTTCAACCAGCGTCAGGGTATTGACGTTATTATCCAACGTCACAATACAGCCCAGTTCATCCGCGAGTAAATTGGCGAACGGCACATCGTGCCAATCGTTATGTGGCGAAACACGGCAAATCCCCGCCTGCGAATCAATAATCCCTGACAACCCCACTCCCACACCAAGTAGTTGGTTGGTTTTGATCGCCGCTTCAGCCAGCAGATCGCGCGTTTCACTGGCAAGCTGCAACGAAATACTACGCGGATCGCGTGGGCCGAGTTGAATCGTGTGCTTGGCGAGAATATCGGCATTGATGTCGGTCAAAGCAAGGGTGGCGTGTTCCTCGGCCAGTTTGATACCGACAACGGCGGCTCCCTGGGGATTAAGCGCCAACAGAATAGGCCGCCGCCCGCCGCGCGATTCACCTTCCGTTTTTTCGAGGATCAGACCATCTTCGATGAGTTCGGCAGTAAGTCCGGTGACCGTCGCGGGACTGAGGCCGGTAAAGGTCGCAATATCGGTGCGGGCAATAGCGCCATGTGCTTTGATCGCGTTGAGGATAGAAGCGCGGTTGATGGCGCGTAAAAGTTGTCGTTGGGCCATATTCTTTATTCAATAAATAAAGTAAGTTTCATAGAGCAATCATATAGCAAGTCGTTGTCGCTGTCAAGCAGGCGCGCGATTTTGTTATACACCACCGGAGTAAAAACAAAACCGGGGAGGCATGATCCCCGGTTAAATGTGTCACATTGTGCCAACAAAACCGATGTGGCTGATTACCCCTTCACGGACCCGGCCAACAGTCCACGAATGAAATAGCGGCCCAACACCACATACACTACCAACGTCGGCAGTGCTGCCAAGACCGCACCCGCCATCGGCAGATTCCATTTGACCGCTTCCCCGCCAGCCAACAGCGCCAGTGCTACTGTAATCGGCTGCGAGCTTTCGTTGGTCAATGTCACCGCAAACAAAAATTCGTTCCAGATTTGCGTAAACTGCCAGATGATCACAACCACGAACCCCGGCAGCGATAACGGGAACAAGATATTGATGTAAACGCGAAAGAATCCCGCGCCATCGATCAAGCCCGCTTCGATCATTTCGGTGGGCACTTCCGTGTAATAGTTGCGGAAGATCAGCGTCGTGATCGGCAGGCCATAGATCACATGCGCCATCACCAACCCGACCAAACTCCCACCGAGATTAATGTCCTGAATGAACTGGAACAAGGGGATCAGAATACTCTGATAGGGAATAAACATCCCGAACAACATGAGCGGAAAGATGATATTCGCGCCGGGGAAACGCCACTTTGCCAACACATACCCATTGAGCGATCCCATCACGGCTGAAATCACCGTTGCATTGATCGTGAGCAGGAAACTATTACGAATTTTCGGCCCCAACATATCAAACGCGGTTTTATAACTCTGCCAGTTCAGCGAAGAGGGCAAATCCCACACCTGATTCAACTGCCCGGCTTCATCCGGTGTTTTGAGGCTGGTTGTTACCACGGTATAGACCGGCATCAGGTAAAACAATGCCATCAAAATCAGGAAGGCGTAGATCGCCACGCGCAGCACCAACCGCAGCGTTTCCGATTGGGCGCGCGCGGTTTCGACCCGCGAAGCAGCGTGATAGTCTGCTTGTGCGCTGCTCGCGGCTGCCAACACCGGTTCACTGAACGGGACATCACGCAGCACAATATAGGCCCACAAGGGAACCAGCAACAGCAGATTGCCCACTGCGCCGACTACCCCGCCCAAAAGCGCCCCTTGATTGCCATTATGCCCTTTATGATCATAGAGCATATAGGTTCCCAGACTGCCGATCAATGCGCCAAAAATAATCCAATTGGGAATAGTAAACATTAGTTCGCTCCCTCTACATGTCGTGTTCCGATTGCAACGAGGTCGCCAGGTAGGGAATGATGACGGAGGCCACCATCACTAACAGCACCATCGCAATCGCGCTACCAACGGCAAATTTGTTGCTGCGGAACATCGTGGTGTAGACCTGCACACCGGGCACACTGACAGGCAAATAATCGGTGCCAACCATCGCAAAAATGAGATCAAAAATCTTGAGCGAAATGTGGCCTAACACAATCGCGGCACTGAGCGTTACGGGACGCAGCATCGGCAGGATGATCAGCGTGTATACCTGCCATTCGGTGCAGCCGTCAACACGCGCCGCTTCGCGCAGTTCCTCTGGGATGCCACGAATACCCGCCAGGTAAATCGCCATCGTATAACCCGAAAGCTGCCAGACTGCCGGGACAAGAATACCGATCAGGGCGATGTTAAAACCGTATTCTTCCTTATAGTCCACATTCGGAAAACTATCAGGGCCACCCGTGACATACCACAGGAAAATGATCAGCGTGGGGATACCGACTAACAACGCGGTTTTGCGGTGACCTTGCCACAACAAATGGATCATATACACCATGAAACCGATCATGATCGCTGCCGTGACATACTGCGGCACATTGCGCCAATCAAACAACCCATGCATCGTCGGGTTTGCGCGATCATAGGTCAGCCAGTCGGATGCAATCCACATATACAACACACCTACCGGCACGCCCACAAAAAACACCGATAAAAACTTACGCCGTCGGATGTGTTGGAATAGAAACAGCGCCGTTAACCCGATCACCAGCATCAGACTCAGCGTGGGAATATCGTGCCAGTTGAATTCGTATTTACTGCGATCATTAAGCCAACTGGTCGTCCAGGAATCCGCCCCCACGATGTTGGGCAGCATATTGATGCCGCCGCGTGGATGGAGTAACCACCGCCAGACCGTCCCTGTGACCGCGAACGACAGCGCAAAGGGGAAAAGAAAGACCGTGCGAAAGATGTTTTCGCCCACCACATTCTGATCCAGGACCACGGCCAGAAAAAACCCTAACACCAGACACCCGATTAAAAACAGAAGCGTGAAAAAGAAGGTGTTGACGAGTTCAGTTCGAAAACGAAGTCCACCAAAATCGCTGAAAAGTTTTTCGTAATTTTCAAGGCCGATGTAGTTTTTTTGGGGATTGGCTTCCAGCCCAGACCAATCCGTCAACGACCAGTAAAAGGTCTGTCCAATGAAACCATAGACAAAGATGCCCAACAAAATAAGTGATGGCAAAATGGTTAGGACAGCATAGACACGATCTCGGTTTAAGTTGTGTAACTCGAACCAAACCGAATTTGATGAACGCTTACGCTTGCGTTTAGCTGCGACCTGCATAGTTTCGTCTCCCTGTACAACCGGCCTTTAGTGTACGAGGTCCCTACCGTTGTGCTGCCCGGTAGGGACCTCGTCAGTTACCCTATGAAATTACCATAGGCGAGACAACTCGATTCAGAGTATGAATTTACCCGCCAATACCGGCGTCATCAGCCAGCGATTGCGCGGCGTCCGAAGCGGCAGCCCCGTTGCGGCTGGTCAAGAACAGTTCCATGATCGTTGCGAAGTCGCTGCTGAAGCTTTCCGGGGCAACAGCACCATGCGCCAGGCTACCGACAACCTCGTTCGAACCCCAATCGGTAGCTGCCGACTGCGAGTAGACGTTGTACAGGGATATGTCGCTGTCGAGATGCGCCGCAATCGATCCCTTGAGTGGATTGAAAATATCCTGACCCTCTTTCGAACCCAACAAGCGAAGCCATGCCACAGCCGCATCACGATTCTTAATGTTTTTCGGCAGACCGAAGGAGTCGGACAGCATCATGAAGACACCTGCCGTACCCGGCGAAGGTGCCCAAGCAAAACCTTCACCCGGTTCCAATTCGAGGGTAGTCGCCATATAACCGGCAGCCCAGTCACCCATAATATTGAATGCAGCTTCGCCGTTCACAACCTGATCCGTCGCCTGCTGCCAGGAGAGGGATGCGGCATCAACATCGATGTTCGAGCAGTCGAGAATCTGGCCGAATTTGTCCCACATAGCGACAACATCGTCATCAG
>JAFGJA010000282.1 GCA_016929355.1 Anaerolineae bacterium
CGTAATTACGTGTCGCCGGACGACGTAAAAATTCTTGTCCCGCCGACCATGCGCCACCGCGTCGAACTACGCCCCGAAGCCGAGATCGAGGGCCTGGACAGTGACGCCGTGTTTGAGCGCTTATTGCGTCAGATCGAAGTGCCGCGCTAATGCTCACACTGCGCTTTTTTGGGTTATCGTTGGGCGTGCCCGCCCTGCTGCTGATCGGCGCATGGCTGCCGGGGCTGGTTCCCGTTGCTGTGATCTACGGCGCGGTGCTGCTCGTGCTGCTGATCCTGGACCGGCGCGCGGCGGGACGTGTTGATCAGTTTCGGATCGAGCGCCACCATGACAACAAACTCTCGTTAGGTGCGGCGAACCGGATCGCGGTGCAGATCACGTCACGGGCACAGCGCCGCGTACAGCTTGTGATCCGCGACGAGCCGCCTGTACAGTTTGTGGGATCAGATGTTGCCAATCTGCAAACCATCCTCGCCCCCCTGGAAACGGTGGAACTTGCGTATTGGGTGCGCCCGCTCAAACGCGGCGATTACCGTTTTGGTGATTTAAACCTGCGCTGGTCGAGTCCGCTGCAATTTTACACGCGGCAAGCCACGCTTCCCGCCTCAGTCCCGGTTAAGGTCTACCCGAATCTGCACGAAATTCGCAAGTATGATCTGCTGGCGTGGCGCGATCATCTGGCGGAAATGGGCTTGCGTAACGTGCGTTTACGCGGCGAGGGCACACAGTTCGAGAGTTTGCGCGATTATACGCCCGACGATCCCTACCGGATCATCAATTGGAAAGCCACCGCCCGCCGCGCCAAACCGATCAGCATGGATTACGAGCCGGAACGCAGCCAGCGCGTCATGATCGCGGTGGATGTGGGCCGCATGATGCGCAGCCCGATCCGCGTGCAAGAGGATGATGGCGCGGTGTGGGACATGGCGAAAGTCGATTTCGTGATCAACAGCGTGCTGTTGTTCAGCTACGTCGCCACGATCAAAGGCGATCAGGTCGGGCTGCTGGTTTTTGCGGATAAGGTGCAGCATTTTATCCCGCCGCGCGCGGGCCGGGCGCATTTCCAGCAAATTTTAGAGATGATGTACGCGCTCGAAAGCCAGCCGGTTGAAGCCAATTACGAATACGCGCTGAATTTTCTGGCGACACAGAACAAAAAACGTTCGCTGGTGACGCTGTTCACCGATCTAAGCGGCGTGCGTGCGTCAGATGCGCTGGTCGCACATGTGCCGCGTTTAGCGCCGCGCCATGTGCCGCTCGTCGTCACGATCCGCGATCCGGTGCTGGATCAGGAAGCGCAGCAGGAACCGCGCTATTCAAACGCCGTTTACCGCCGCGCCATCGCCGAGCAAATGATCAATGAGCGCCATATTTTGCTGGAAAATCTGCGGCGGCGCGGGGTTCTGACACTGGATGTGGATGCCGAACACCTGACGATGAGCGTCGTCAACCGCTATTTGCAGTTGAAATCGCGCAGCCTGGCTTGATCTTGCAGGGTAAATCTAATCCAGCCGGAAACGCTGCCACGATGTATCCGGCTCATCCGGCGGCAAATCGTTCGGGAAAATATCATCCAACGCCGGATCGAGATCGGGTGCTGTATCTATGTTTGTATCCGGCCCGGTCTGCTCAGATTGTGTGCTGGGACGCGGCGGCCAATTATCTTGCTCGGCCAACTCAAACGCCCGCGCGATATGTTCGAGCAGCGTTTCTGCTGCGCGCGGCGAATAAATAGGAATGGCTTGTTCAATACCCATTTTGCGCGCAACTCGCAGCGCAAGCGGGACCACAATGGTTTCACGGCTCTTCAGTTCGCCGCGCCGTTGCAAATAATTACTGATGAGATAGCGATCCTCATCAGTCACAACATCAAGGTTGATATAATCCGGCGGCATCTCCCGGTATTTGATGTGCAGGTAATGAGTCGTGTAATCATCGCGCAGACTGCGCAAGGAAATTTGTTTCTGTTCGCGGATCACAATCGTCCGGCCCGCCAGATCACCGAGGCGTTGCGTTTTTTTGGTGATAAAAAACATGAGCAAGCCCACGCCATAAAAGACGGGCAAAAAATCGACCAGCCGCACAAAGTTACGAATGATCAAGCCGGTAACAGACAACGGCATCCCGTTCGCTTGCACCACCCGAATCCCGATCTGGCGTTTGCCGGGCGTTTGGCCGTTCATCGTATATTCGAAAATCAGGTGATAGAAAAAGTAAATCACGTATTGGAGCAAAAAAAGGATCGCCCAGGCCCATTCACCATCGGTTTCAAGGGTAATCGAACGATAAAACAAACACCCAAACATGAATAAGGTCACATAAATGATCAGATAATCGATTAACGCGGCGACAAAGCGGCTGCCAAAACCGGCGATCTCAGCTTCAAGGACTAAATTTTCTGGGGTATCAATTAACAAGTTGCTATTAAGATTGCTCACGGCTTTATCCTTGCTAGATGGAGAATAATCACCTTGACCGTCAATGATTTTATCAGACTTCGCCAAAAAGACTGGGAGCGGTTGGAGTACCTGATCAAACGACACCACAGCCCGCGCCGGTTGACGGCGGCGGAAATCCGCGAACTGGGCACGCTCTATCGCGCGGTGACTTCTGATCTGGCGCAAGCCCGACGCGACTATCCGCAGCAAACCGTATCTGTTTTCCTGAATCAATTACTGACACAAGTCCACAGCGTGATCTATAAGGAGGATACCAGCAATTTCCGGGACTTGCTGCGCTATTTCACGCACACCATTCCGCAAACGTTCCGCGCCACCGGCATTTTTACGCTGGCCGCTTTTCTGATGTTTTTTGTTCCGGCGCTAATCGCGTTTATCGTCGCGTATCAAAACCCCGATGTCGCCACGCCGCTCGGCCTGGATCACATCCGCGATACGTTGGCGAATCACCGCATCTGGACAGACATCCCGATTGAGGAGCGCCCCTATACCTCGGCCTTCATCATGGGCAATAACATTCGGGTCGCGCTGCTGGCGTTTGGCGGTGGGGCGCTGTTTGGCGTCTTCTCGATCTATTTGCTGACGTTTAACGGGGTGCATCTGGGCGCCGTGTTTGGGCTGGCGGCGCATTATGGTTTCGGGCAGGAATTGCTTGATTTTGTCTTCGCGCACGGAGTCATCGAACTGAGCATCATTTTTATGGCGGGCGGCGCGGGTTTGCGCATCGGGTGGGGGCTGATCAGTCCGGGGATTCGATCCCGGCGGGATGCGCTGGTCATCGCAGCGCGGCAAGCTGTGCCCATTGCGGTGCTGGCAATCCCCGCGCTCATCGTGGCGGGAGCCATTGAGGGATTCTTATCGCCAACCAGCCAACCGTTTACGCTCAAAGTGCTGGTCGGGTTAGTCACGGGGATGCTGATGTATAGTTATTTGCTGCTGGCGGGACGGGGATCACAAAACGCCACGCAAGCCGTTTGAGGCATAATTTGAATCATAATGCGAAAAGGGCCGCTCCCAGTTAGAGAGCGACCCCATCATCCCACTTATTTCACTTGTTTACCCTGTCTATTTAATCTCCGGGAAGCACGCCAGGATTTGCCAGTAGAGTTCGTTCGTCTTGGGCTTATCTAACTTCTGCCATTCCTCAGGAATATCCATGCCTTTGGCTTCGTCGGCGGGCACTGATAGATAGAGATACACGGTTGAGCCTTCGTAGGGGTCCTCATCCAACGTGAGACAAAGCGATGTTTCACTTTTCGAGCTGATTTTCAAATCGGTGGTATCTTCCACGCCCAGCAGCGCGCCATACGTTTGCTGCATCAGGAAGGCTGCATCGTCAGCGACATCAACAAATTCCGCCCCCGAAGGGATTATCGAATTCGATGGAGAAATCGCACGCAGCGCCGTTTGCACTTTTTCGCCCGCACTCGGATAGGCTTTGACCAACCAAGATTCAGTCGTATCCAGTTCCACCACGTAGTAATTGGTCGCTTTGGCTTTGGAACCTGCCGTACCACCTAACACGGCCTCTTGCAACAGGACGCCCAAAATAACCCCGACAATTAGACCCGATACCAGATAAGAGAGTTCACGGCGTTTCATGGGATGATTTCCTTTCATTGATTGCGGTGCTTGGATGACTGTGCTTGCTTTGCTAATTTGGTCGGTCTTATGTAGCGCAAAAGGTCTGCTGTTGACAGCTTTTTTATGGGTTTTAACACTGCCTTAGGATTTGCTGCGCTGCCCCAACCAGAAAACTAACACGCCCAGGAAAGCCACCACCACAATACCCACTACTACCGGCCAGTCCAGATTCCCGCTCGCCGTACCGGTAGCAGATTCGTCGCCCACATCAATAAGCACGGCCACCAGCAGCGCAACGGTAATCGTCGCCGCTATCGCTGTTAACCATACTGTGCGATTCCGCCGCAGATTACGAATTTTTCGCCGTGAGCCAGACCCCGCACGCGGCACAAACAGGTCAGATAACCCAGAATCCACCTGGCGATCAGACCGGACGGGTTGGGATTCGACTGATGTGACCTGATTTTCGGCCTGGATTGCCGCCCATTCCTGATCAAGACGCTGCGCCAAGCGATCACGAAAGGCCGGATCAGGCCCAGAAGCCGGATCAGCAAGATAATGAAATTGGCGCACCACCTGCGCCAGAGCATCGATCTCTGGCGTGGACTGGGCATCCTGGCCGGCCAGCAACCGATCTGTAAATGCTGCCAGTTCGTTGTCTAGTTTGGTCTCGTCAGTCATCACTTACACACCCATTTCATCACGTAGAGCCTGAATTGCCCGACGATAAAGCGATTTAGTCGCTTCGAGCGATTGTTCACGTTGCTCTGCAATCTCGGCAAAGGTTAACCCATCTGCAAAACGCAGCAAGATAATCTCTTGATAATGATCAGGCAGCGTATTGAAAGCTTTTTGCACCAGAGCACGTTCTTCCCCGTGTTCGGAAAAAGCCGAATCCGATAAGAAATAATCGACGTGATCCAGACTCACTTCTGGTGCGTCGCTGGCCCGATTTCGCTGTCGGTAAAAGTCGGCAATTTGCCGGTTGACAATGGTATACAACCAGGTACTAAAGCGAGACCGGTATTCAAAGCGATGCAACGAGCGCAGCACCGCGATAAAAACTTCCTGGGTGACATCTTCCACGTATGAAGCCGGCACTTTGCTTTTTACCCGGTTATAAACTTTGTCGATGTAGAGATCGTAGAGCTTCATAAAAGCCTCACGATCTCCTTGTTGTGCACATTGCGCGAGATATTCCTCATTACCGTCCGCGTTCATACTTGATTTCCTTAACCTATTATGTCGTTGGGAAAGGGTAAAGAGTGCCGTTAGAATTTTGATGACTCATTTAAATATACAACAAACGCTTTAGAAACGCCGTAAGACTAGCAACAATTGGCCCGCTAGCTTATACTTGGCCTGATGCTGCACAAATAAAACACCTATATTAAATGACGTAAATCAGTGGAGCGACAGTATGTACAAAATCGTTTCCGTGCATTCTTTTCGCGGAGGAACGGGCAAGTCAAACACAACGGCTAATATTGCGGCTGTGTTGGCATTGCGCGGACAGCGGGTAGGGGTGGTTGATACCGACATCCAATCGCCCGGTATTCATGTGCTGTTTGGCTTTGATGCGGACAGCATGGAACATTCGTTAAACGATTACCTCTGGGGCAAATGCACCATCGAACAAACCGCACACGATTTGACATCCCGCCTGGAAAGCGATCTGGATGGGGCCATTTTCTTGATCCCCTCCAGCATCAAACCCGGCGATATTGCACAGGTTGTTCGACAAGGCTACGATGTCGGCTTGCTCAATGACGGATTTCACGATCTGGTGGAAAAGCTCAACCTGGATGTGCTGCTGATTGACACACACCCAGGTTTGAATGATGAAACCCTGCTGTCGATTGCCGTTTCGGACTCGCTGGCGATCATCATGCGCCCTGACCAACAGGATTTTCAAGGGACAGGGGTCACGGTTGAAGTCGCCCGCAAACTTGACGTGCCGCGCATGGGTTTAGTGGTAAACAAAGTGCCATCCGTCTTCTCGATGGATGATGTGAAAGCGCGCGTTGAGCAAATATACAATGTGCCGGTGTTGGCCGTTTTTCCACATTCCGATGAAATGATGACCCTGGCAAGCGAAGGCATCTTTATCCTGCGTTACCCGGATCATCCCTTATCGGACACATTTAGAAACCTGGCCGCATCACTGATCGATTAACCATCCTGTCGCGCTCCAATACAGGAGTTGAGCCTTGATGCCATGCTGATTCACCATTGATTCAGCACTCTATTCTGCGCAACTCTCAACTCCTGCCGGGTTCGACTATACTTCACCCGTAATGCGCAGCCGTGTTAGAAATCAATGGTCGCTTCTTCCAGATCGGCATAGGATTCGAAGAATTTATCGAACCCGATGATCTTGAACACACGCTCAACTTTGGCACTCAGCGCAACCAGACGCAGATCACCCTCATGAGATCGCGCTTGGGTCAGAATGTCAGCCAGGGTCCGCAGCCCCGCGCTGTTGATATACGTCACATTCGCCATATCCAGCACCAACTTATAATGCTCGCTGGCAATTGTCGTCTGTAGTTCGTTATCCAATTCACGCGCGCCAGTGCTATCAATGCGCCCCTCTAATACGTAGACTTGAACACCGTTTTTTTCCTGGCTAGAGATTTGCATAGGTATCCCTCCGTTTTAGAGCCGGGAAGAAATGGAATCGCCCCGAACCACCAACCGCGCGTCTACTTCTTCCGGTGACATCAGCTGTCCATCACGCACTTCTTCGACACGCGGAATTTGCCCGGCCAGATCGCGGTCATGCGTGACCATCACAATGGTTGTCCCCTGCTCAACTAAATCTTCGAACATGGCGAACATCAAACCCGCCGAAACCACGTCCAGGTTGCCGGTAGGCTCATCGCCAACCAACACTTTCGGATCATTCGCCAACGCGCGGGCAATTGCCGCACGCTGCTGCTGCCCGCCCGAAATCTGGCTCGGATACTTATGGGCCACATCCGGCAAATCGACCATTTCGAGCAGTTCCATCGCGCGTTCTTTGCGCTGGCCCTTATGCGTGCCGGTGTAATGCATCGGCATCATCACATTTTCGATCACGGTCAGCGTGGGCAGCAGTTGGAAGAATTGGAACACCACGCCCACATTGCGCCCGCGCCACTTCGCTACCTGATTTTCGCTGAGGTTGGTCAAGCGCTGCCCAGCGACGTGAACTTCGCCGGAAGTCGGACGATCAATACCGGTGATCATGTTGATCAGCGTACTTTTACCGCTACCCGACGGGCCGACGATGGCGACAAATTCGCCCTCGTTAATTTCCAGATCGACGCCTTTCAAGACGCGCAGGGGGCCGGCTTTGGTCTTGTAGATTTTTTCCACATTTTGGAGCGAAATGACAGACTGTGGATTTCCATTACTCATGATGTTATTCTCCTATATGCAGCGCCGTCTTATTGGTAGCGCAAAATGTCTGAAACCGTGCGGCGGGCCGCTGAAATCGAAGGCCACAGGCTGGCAATCGACGCGATGACGATCATCCCCACCAGGCCCATTCCCCAGACCCATACCGGGAAACTAAAATCGACGAATTCCGAGAATTGCAGACCATCCAGCAGCAAAAGTGCCAGTAGATAGCTTAAGGGAATGGCGACGATCCACGCCAGCACGCCAATCAACACCCCTTCGACCAAAAACTGCGTGACGATTGTACCCGATCCTGCGCCAATGGAGCGCATGACGCCGATCTCTTTCTGGCGTTCGAAAACAGCCATCGAGAGCGTCGTGAGCAGGCCAATCGCGCCAACGGCGGCCATCACGCCGGATGTAATCTGGAAGATCATATTAAAGACTAACATGCTTTCCGCGATAGTGTCCTCTTCAGCCTGCTGGTTCATGAAGCTGGCTGTAACGCCATTATCCAACAAGACCTCAGAAACATCGCTGATGGTATCGTCTACGGCGGTAGCCGAGAGATCATCATCAACGGTCTTGGCGAAGAAGACAATCGGCAGTGGGATGTCATCTGTCGCGTCATCCGGTGTGCCATTATCATCCACAAAACCGGCTAACTGCGAAAGGTCTTGCCAGCGCAGCGCCACAAACGGGAAGGGATAGGATGCGACGCCAATGACCTCGAACTGCGCCGAACGACCACCCGCCGAGATCACCACCTGATCGCCCACCGTTTTATCCAGCGACTCAGCCGCCGGTTTGGTCAGCACCACGCCGCGCCGTTCGGGATCATCGTCCCAACCCGTGCCCGCGTCATAAGTGAAATCGAGCGTTTTAGCGGCGGGGTCCATCCCGAAGGCTTGCAGCTCATCCACGTCTTCCGGTCCCACAATGATCGGCGATCCGTTCAGGTCCAAAAACCGCACCATGAAAGCTACGCCAGGATTCACATCCTCGATGGCGTCCACCTGCATGATCGCATCGTTCATCTGGTCGAAATCTTGCGGTTCACTAGGCATGATCATGGCTTCATACTGGAAGGTATCGAACAATTTGCCGATTTCGTCCGTGATGACGCTGAACATGGCAAAGACACCCATTGAGGCCGCCGCCGCAAACGTCAGCGTGATGACGGTCAGCGCCAGACGCCCCTTTTTCTGCATCATATTGCTCATCGCCTGCCGGATGTTGGCCGGGAATGGTAGCGCCTTGATGAAGCGCGCAATCGGCCCGGTTCCCCAATTGGTCGAGATACCGAGATCGGTCATGGCTTCGATGATGGTCACGCGCGTGCCGTTAAAGACCGGGAGCAGCGCTGCCACAATCGGCACTAAAACACCCATCACCGCCCCGATCACCACGCCCGCGATGGATACGTTAAAGCCTTCGATCAGCGTGTGTGCTAGCGGTGCAAAGGATTGGGCCATGAGCGATCCGACCAGTACCCCGATGATCACGCCGGGGATCGTGCCAATGATGCCATACACAGCGGCGATACCCGCATAGATGACAAAATTATCCATGCGGGTTGCGCCCATCGATTTCAGCACCCCGATCTGGCGTTTCTGTTCGGTGATAATGGTGCTGATCACGTTTGTCACCAGGAAACCGGACACCACCAGCGCCACTATCGCCAGCATATTCAGGATATTGGTGATTTCTTGCACTTCGCCGATCAGGAAATAATCATCGGGATCATCCAACCAGTAGCCCTGGGGGATGTAGTCGGTTTCGTTAGCGATGAGTTCCATCAAATCATCGGCTTGAGTGTGCGCCGTTTGCGTATCCACGTAGCGCAGATAGTAGGACGAATACCCGGAAAAACTGGAAATCAGATGGGCGTCTTCAACCGTAGCGAAAATGCGGCGTTCGGGCGGATTGCCATCTTCATTACCGACCCAGTACGGATGGAAAACAATAGCGCTGATCGTCCACGTTGCCGCCTCGCCGGTATCGGTTCCCAACGGGCGAAACTGGATTTCGTCGCCCACCGACAAACCGTATTCATCGGCCATACGCCGCTCAACGGCGATTTCATTGTTACCCGCTACGGGCCATTCACCCTCAACTTTGCGCATGGGTTCCAGGCTGATCGCGTCAAACGGTTCTGAGAACGCCATCAGATCGGCTTCGCGGTAGCGGTTTTCGCTGCCAGCCGTGCGCCAGAACGCAGGAGTGATCGCCTGCCCTTCAATTTGGGTAACACCGACTATTCCGCTCGGCGGTAAAACAACATCTTTTTGCGTGCGCACCAAATCAAGGATTTGGTCTTCGCCCGCCTCAGTTTGTACGTCCGTCCCGGCTGAGGGAACAGTTACGTACAGGCGCGTCATCGCAATTTCATCCGATTCGATATCGTCACGAATCTGCTTGATCAGCAAATCGTTGGCCGAAATCAACGCCACCGCGCCAAAAACACCGATCATAATACTGATCGACACTAAGGCGGTGCGGCCTTTGCGGGCCATAATATCGCGTAGAATCTTACGTCCCCGTGTTTTAAACATACTCGCTCCCCCCATCTCGTGGTTGTGTAGCATGTACTGGATCGAAACTAACGCTCAACGGCGGCAAGGTTTAGCCTTTGGTCGCGCTCTTGGTTCGTGACGCACGCAATTCAGCCGTGCGGCGGCGAGCGGCAGCTTCAAGCGTCGTTTCGCCAATCGTACCGTCTGCTAATTCGTACAACTTGGGCACATTACGCACCAACTCGCGGTCATGGGTCACGATAATGACCGTTGTCCCGCGATCTGCTAACTGCTGGAACAGGCCAAACACGTTGTCAGCGCTCATGCGATCCAGATTGCCAGTTGGCTCGTCACCAATCACCAAGGGGGGATTGTTCGCCAGCGCCCGCGCAATCGCCACGCGCTGCTGCTGACCACCGGAAAGCATATCGGGCGTTTTGAACGCCTGATCCGCAATGCCGAACCGGTCCAGTAGTTTCAAGGCAATATCCCGGCGTTCGCTCGGGTTCCATACATTGGCAAAGTCCATCGGCGCGATCACGTTTTCGACGACGGTCAGCGTGGGTAGCAGTTGGAAAAATTGGAACACGATCCCGATATTGCGCGCGCGCCATTTGGTCAGGCGGCGCTGGGCCACCTGTGTCACTTGCACATCGCCAACGGTCACATCGCCGGATGTCGGACTATCAACCGCCGTGAGCATGTTCAAGAACGTGGTTTTGCCGCTCCCCGATGGCCCAATCAAGGCAACAAAATCACCTTTATGGATGTCGAGATCGATGCCGCGCAAGACGTTCAACGGTCCAGCCGGTGTATCGAATGTTTTGTAGAGCTGCTCGATCTGGATAAAAGCTTCGGGCATGTTACCCTCCTAAGGAGATAGTAGGCTATGTCGTGATACTTTACGTTGCGACTGTGAAATAGGTTGCGGATCGGTGTAATTTTTACAAGATTTCAATGGTTGCGAGCATGTAAAAAATGATACTAGCAAATAGGGTAAAGAGGCAAACATCCCTTGATTACACGGCAAAATTGTTTGCGTGATCCGATCAGGCGCGCTACACTGTTTGCCCGATTTTCACTTTATCCGAGGAGAAAGTTTGTAATTTCATGTCCGAATCGACAACCAAATGTCCACACTGCGGCAAAATAGTATCCAGCCCGGAAAAGATGGCGTGGCATCTCGCGCGCGAATGCACAGAATTCTTCGCCAGCACCGCGTCTGCCTCATCTAAAAATGAGCAAAAACCGGCCCAGTCGGGCAGTGGGGACTAAACTATATTTTTAGGCTTTAGTTCAAAAACTCTGCTCACCCCATTATGTTTTGCACGACCATCAGCAACGACGTTAAAGCGCCGTTGTTGGTTTTTACCGATGGGTTAGGGTTGGTTCTCCGTTCAGTTTGCGTCAGGCTGCCGCGTTGTAGCTGTTTTTGAACAGTTGTACAATCAAGATACGCAAAAACTCATTATTCCAATGAAATACGAAAGGTCAGCCAATCATGAGACACTTACAACGTTCAACCCTCGCCCGCTTAGGGCTGATGGCGTTGATCTTGATCGTTGTGGCAAGCGCGTGTAGTTTAGGCGGCGGCGATGATACCGGCGCAGACGCCCAACCCACCGTGCCCGCCACGATCACACCACCGTTTACCAAAACGCCGATTCCGTCGTTTACGCCCTTTTTAACATCCACACCGGTTTCAGGCGGATTTCAAGTTGTCCCTTCGGCGACGCCGATCAGCGTGTGGCCGACGCAGCAACCCGTTTATACGCCGTTCCCCACCTGGACTCCGGCTCAGGCATCAGCGACCTCTTATCCGTATGATGTGCGGATTTCGTATCCGGTTGATGGCAGCCAGATCGCGGGGTATCTCACGATTATCGGCAGCGCGAGTCATCCCCGGTTCTTGCAATATGCGTTGGAATGGGGACCAGACCCGAATCCGGGCAATCTCTGGTATCCCATTACGAGTCCGCGCACGACGCCTGTCATCAATGGGGCATTGGGCGCGGTGAATACCCATCTGCGCCAGGATGGAAATTATCAGATTCGGCTGCACATCTGGTTGAACGATGGCACGGAAACATTTGATTATGCGACGGGTATTCGCGTGTCGAATAAGGCCCCAACCGCCGTCCCCACCGCGACCAGCACCCCCCGGCCTAATCGCGCCCCGCTCATCCAGCCGATTCCGAGTCAGCAAGTCGATGCGGGCAACACGATTACGCTCACGGTGACAACCAGCGATCCTGATGGCGATTTCGTGAACATTTTCGCGGCATCCAGCAATAACGCGATTGGCACAGTCCAGGTACTCAGTCCAACCCAGATCAGCGTAACGGGCAGCACCGCCGGGATTGCCACCATCACCGTGACCGCCAACGATAATAACGGCGGCCTCGCCAGCACCGCGTTTATTGTGACGGTGAGCGGGCAAAATCAAGCCCCGACCATCGGCACGATCCTGAATCAAGCGGTGGATGTGGGGCAAACGTTTAATTTGCCGGTATCGGCCAGCGATCCTGATGGGGATACGCTGACCTTGACCGCCAGTTCATCGGATACTGCGATTGTCACGGTCAATGCGCCGGATAACAGTTCCGTCAACCTGACCGGGGTGGCCGTTGGCACAGCGACGGTCACGGTAACGGCCAGCGATGGCAAAGGCGGCATCGTCAATACCGCGTTCCAGGTCGAAGTCGGCCAGCCAAATCGTCCGCCGGTTATTGACACCATCCCCGCGCAAACGATGAGCGTGGGCGACACCATCCCGGTTACGTATACCGCCAGCGATCCCGATGGTGATCAGATCACCGCCGACGCTGTTTCTGATACATTGGGCGTTGTCGTCGCCACCCTCACCCAACCGGGCACGATCCAATTGCAGGCGGTTAGCGCGGGGACAGCGACAGTGACCCTGACCGTTGATGACACCGACGCCACCACGAATCCAGCGATTACGACGTTCCAGGTGACAGTCGCGCAGGGCAACCAGCCACCGACCATTGATGGGATTGGCCCGCAAACCATGAACGTCAATGAAACGAAAGATGTACCTTATAACGCCAGCGATCCCGATAACGATACGCTGACACCTTCAGTGGAATCCGACAATCAGGGCGTGGTCACTGCCGCGATCAACGGCAGCGCGATCACACTCAATGCGGTGAGCGCAGGCACAGCCACAATCACCTTAACGGTGACGGATAACAACAATCCTGCCGTCAGCATGGCCTTTACCGTGTCGGTAGCGAATGTGAACTTGCCGCCCACTATTGGTCAGATTGGGCAACAAACGTTGGGTGTGGGTAATGTGGTGGATGTCCCCTACAGCGCCTCTGATCCCGAAAATGACCCCTTGACGCCTTCGGTGGTATCCGATAATCAGGGTGTGGTCACGGCAGCGCTCAACAATAACGCGATCACGCTCACGGCAGTCGGCGCAGGCTCGGCCACCATCACCCTGACCGTGACCGATAACACCAATCCCGCCGTGAATATGCCGTTCACCGTTACGGTAACGCAAAATACGCCGCCCACCGTCGATGGGATTCTCGATCAATCGATGAACGTGGGCGATACGCTGCCGGTGGGCTATAACGCTTTCGACGCAGAAGACCCCATTAATGCCACCGTCGCCTCGGATAACGGTGGCGTGGTCACGGCGGCGATTAACAATCCGGGCACGATCACCCTCACGGCGGTAGACGCAGGCTCGGCGACGGTCACGCTGACCGTTACCGATAACGTCAATGCGCCTGTAGCCACCACCTTTACGGTGAATGTGGCCGCAACCAACCAGAATCCCATCATTCAGCCCATCACGCAGCAAGCGGTGAACGTCACGCAAACCATCACTGTGCCGGTCAGCGCCAGCGATCCTGATGGCGATCCGGTGACGTTGACCGCCGCGTCCGATAATCCTGCGATTGCCTCGGCAGTTCAAAACGGCAATGCGCAAATTGATGTGACAGGTGTCGCACCCGGTCAGGCCAACGTGAATCTACAAGTTGAAGATGGCAAGGGCGGCGTCGCCACCGCGAGTTTTGTGGTGGTCGTGCAGGGCATCAACAACCCGCCGGTCATCCAACCGATTAACGATCAGACCGTTGAAACCGGCCAACAAATCCCGGTGTCGATTGTCGTCACGGATGCTGATGGGAATGGCGTTGTTGTCACGGCTCTCTCGCAGAATAACGGGATCGCCATTGCCGAAGCGATGGGAACCGACACCATCCTGTTGACCGGTGTCGCCGAAGGGGTGGTTGCAGTCGAAGTCACGGCTGATGATGCCCAGGGCGGCCTCACCACTACCATGTTTAACGTGAGCGTTACGGCGGCGCAACCCAGCTTTGACCTGATGCAATATCCGGTCATCCCGACGATCAATCAGGCGATGGCGCAAACGTTGCAGCAATTGTATCAGAGTGGCGTGGCAAACTTTGGTAATCAGGCGGGCGCGTTCTCGAAAGTCGGGGCCAGCGTGCTTGATAACCCGAACTTCATGACTCCGTTCAATAACCAGTACAATCTGGGTAACTACGG
Organism: Anaerolineae bacterium; assembly: GCA_016929355.1. Lineage (GTDB taxonomy): Bacteria > Chloroflexota > Anaerolineae > Aggregatilineales > Aggregatilineaceae > JAFGJA01. Next base: position 14,492 of record JAFGJA010000282.1, read on the forward strand.
ATCGCTGGAAACGACCATCAACTTCTATAAGTTTACCCAGGTGCGCGCCGGTACGGACCCGCTAACCAACAGCTTTAACGTAGACAGTGGCGCAGTGGTTGCCCAGCAGGACTTCGGCATTGACCTGCTGACCAGCACTGTCACGCCCGATGAACAATGCAAGGCGATCAATGCACCTTCGTCGTTGGCCTGCGAATACACCCTGACCAAACCGAGTATTGCGCTGATCAGTTTCAATGCGGCCAATGTCATCTACATGGACCCATCGGCCTTCCGCAGCGAATTGCAGTCGATCATCCAGCAAACGTTGCAGAATTACGGTGTAATCCCGGTTTTGGCGACCATCCCGGCGGACGGTGTAGCGACTTCCGAACAATTGCTGCCCTACAATCAGGCCATTGTGGAAGTGGCACAGCAGTCCGGTATCGCAGGAATTCCGTTGTGGAATCTGTGGCGCGCCATGCAGGAACGCGGCATCACCGATCCGACCACGGTCGCGCCTGCTGGGGCCGGTGATCTGACCGATGCCTCGCTCGGCTACGGGTACAATATCCGTAACCTGACGGCACTGCAAGTGCTTGACGCGGTGCGCGCCGGAGTGGGCATCAACTAGCTACTCCCCCGCCATAACCCGTAATCAAAAGCCCCCGGTCAGTTTGGCCGGGGGTTTGTTTTTTCAGGATTTGCGATAATTTCGGATCAGGGCTTATTCGTCCAACGAGGCCAGCGCAGACGGTTTATGCGGCGGAGTATCCAGGTTAAGAGGCTTGGTATCGGCTTCCTCTAACACATGCTGTTCCAGGTTGATCGGTTTCATCGGCTGAGTTACATCCAGATTCGGGATCAGTTCGGTCCAACTCGGCAGCAAGCGCCAATAGCCCGGTCCATCCGTATGGGCATAGGGGCGAAATGGCAGGGGCCGCACCAGCAAACTCGACAGATCAGTTTTGCGCCCATTGTGCGACAGCCGGTAATAAAACAGCCGGAACACATGCACGCCATCCGTCACCGCGAAAGCCGGTTCACTGCCATGATTGCGCACATACGCATCGCCCTTATACAGCAAGGCGACATCCAAATAAGCGGCATCTAAGGACAGACTTTCCGAGGGAAAGACATAACACGTCGGTTGATTGTTTTCGGTCAATTCCAGACGCGAACGGTAGACTGGCAGCAAATATCCACGCTCGACCAATGGCAGATAGCGCGCCGGGAATGAACCGGGGATCAGCGCGACATCTGTCGCCTCGGTTTGCCGCCACTGCCGCGCCTTATGATAGCCACTCCCACCCGTTTCCGTAACCTGGTAAATTTTGCCCTGCGCAAAGAACATCGCCCCTGTGGGCAACCGCGCCGTTTCGACTTCTGGAAGATTAGCAATATAGTCAACAGCCTTGAGATCGGTCACGATGTAAACCCCCTTTTTGATCAAATCGCCGAGTTTAACCATAATGGTACAACAATTTGCTGTTGTTTTAGTTGCGTGGGGATAGTTAATTGGTCCTAATAAAACGATTTTTGCTCCTGTTGGCGCTGCTGGCCCTACCTGGAATCGTGCTGACGGCGTGCCAGGATACCGATCCCGACTCCGGTAGTATGACAATCCGCGTCGAAGTGGATGGGGAACGCCTCGTTTACCGTTACGCACAACGGATTTCCGTCGGGCAGTTTTTGGAGGAGATCGGGATCGCGATGGATGAAGACGACGAAGTGAATCCGCTGATCCAGACTCAGATTCGTGACGAAATGACGATCACGGTCACGCGCGTGGTCCAAAGCCGGGAGTGTGAAGAACAGCCGCTTCCGTATGCACGCGAATACCTGGAAACGCAAAATTTGCCCGCCGGGGAAGAAGAAATCGCCCAGACCGGCGAAAATGGCACGATTCAGATTTGCTACCGGATCACGGAAAAAGACGGGATCGAAACCAGCCGGGTTGAAGTCAGCCGGATTACGATTAAAGAGCCGCGTAACGAATTGATCTACAAAGGCAGCGAGCCGCTTGATACGCTGATCCCGATTGAAGGCATCTTGACCTATTTGCATGATGGGCAAGCCTGGATCATTGAGGGCAACACCGTCAATTCAAATCCGATCACCGATGATGGGTTATTAGATGGGCGTGTGTTTGAACTTTCAGCCGATGGTAAACAATTGTTGTATACGCGCAGCACCCCGGATGAGGATGATCCCAGTTTTTCAAACGAGCTATGGGCCATTCTGGATACTACCGCCAATTTTCCGCGCGCGGTTCAGTTGATCGAAGATGTGCGCACGGCGGAGTGGGTTCCCGATCAACCGCCGTACACGTTGAGCTATTCGACAATCACCACCACCTCCGATGGGGAAAATTGGCGCGCTTATAACGATCTGTATCTCGTCCAACTCGATCCCGAATCCGGCGAGATGCTGCCCGCCACCATCAAAGAAATCGTTGGAATCAACTCACTTGGCAGTTATGCCTATTGGGGGCGACGCTTCGCCTGGTCGCCGGATGGAACGCGGCTGGCCTGGGCCAACGCGGACAGCCTGGGTTTGGTCAATCTGGAAACCGGCGATTTTGACACACTGCTGTCGTTTCAGGAATACGCGCCGCTATTGGAGCGGGCGGCGGTCTGGGTTCCGACGCTGTCCTGGTCGGCATATGGGCAGTTGATCACGACCATACACGGCGCGCCTTACGCCAATGAAGCACCTAAAGACAGCATCATTTTTGACATGGCGGTGCTTGATGTGGAAACCGACTTGCAAATCGAAACCTTTATCCCGCAGATTGGCATCTGGTCCTCGCCCACCTATTCGCCCCTGGTCACAGGCGCAGACGGCACACCCACATATTCCATCGCCTATTTTAAGGCGAAGGAACCGTTGAACAGTCCCGGCTCCGAATACTTTCTCTGGGTAGCGGATCGGGATGGCAGCAACGCGCGGCAGGTCTTCCCGCCTGCCGATCAACCCGGTCTACGTTCGCCTGATCCCGAAGATGGCATCGCGTGGAGTCCGAACGCGCGCCAGATCGCCTTGATCTACCAGAGCAACCTGTGGATCATCGATCTCAAATCGGATCAATCTTATCCAATTACACGCGATGGACGGGC
>JAFGJA010000283.1 GCA_016929355.1 Anaerolineae bacterium
GAAAATGGGTCTTGCGTCGTGACCACATCGGCGGGGATATTGTGCATAATCGTGGCGGAGATGCGGTAGGCGCGCCAGGGAAATTGTACCGGCAAGGTATTGGTCGGATACACAGTAAAATTATCCGCGAAATGCTGCACGGTTTTGGGCGCTGAGTAATGGTTATAGGCGACAATGCTCAATTGCCCGATCCGATCCGCGTAGGCTTGATGACGCTGCACAGTGTTGCCATGCTGTTCGCCGAGCAAGCTCGCGTCAAGGCTGATCATGAGGACGTGCATACGCGCTCCAATACAGCTAGTGTCTGGTCAACCAACATATCCCAGGTGAAGCGATCCAGACCGTTCTGCGTCTGCGCCGCCAAGCGCGCGCGGGTATCACCGGAAAACGCCAGGCGGATTGTTTCAGTCAGGGCGCTCACATTGATATAGGGGACCAATAAACCGTTCTGATCATGACGCACCATTTCAGGATTCCCGCCCTTATCGCTAACAATAACCGGCGTTCCCGCCAGCAGCGATTCCAGCAGCGTGTGAGATAGCCCCTCGTAACCAGAATATAATACCGTATAATCAGCCGCGCGGAAGTAGAGCGGCATCTGTTCGCGCGGGACTCGGCCCAAAAAAGTCACGCGATCCGCAACCCCTTCGGACATAACTAACGTGCGCAACCGCGCCTCATCAGGCCCATCGCCAGCAACCAACACGCGCACGTCTGGGATCGGTTTGATCGCGCGCAGCAGGTAATCGATCCCTTTCCAGGACACAAGGCGTGCCACCGTGAGCAGCAAAGGACCGGGAGCAAGGTTGAGTTCGGCGCGGGCGGCAGTAGGGGTGAGATCGGCGGTACGGGCATCGGGTGACAGCGCGTTATAGATCACCTGGACGCGCTCGCGCGGCGCACCCCACCCCACGACCATCTCGCGCAAATACTGGCTGGGGACAATGATCTGATCCTGCGAACGTACATAGCCCCGCACTTCGCGCGCGCGCTGCGCCTGGATCAACGCGATCCGGCGATCATAGTGTTTCGTCTGAAACAGATCGATGTCTTCGCTTGGAGGAAGCCAACCTTTATTAACGGCACGTTCCCATGCCAGATCGCCAACAATTTTTAGCACACGGGGTTTGCGCCCCATCCCAAGCAGAGGTAAACCCAGGCTGTTGATAAACACCAGATCGGCGCGGCAAATTTCCGACCATGCCGCGCGTGCATATTGCGTCCAGCGAACGGGCAACGTCCGGCGGGGGATGCGCGTGACAGGATAGGGATAATCCGTAGCAGGCAGCATATCATCGCCAAAGGTCAACACGCAAACCTCATGCCCGCGTGCCTGAAGCACCGGGAGCAGGCGATACAGATACGTGGCTGGACCACCTGACTCCGGGTGAAAAATACCAGTGGCGACAAAAATCCGCATGGTGGGCGATCTTTACAACGTCACAACGCGCGCGTTACCGGTCTGCTTTTTGATCTTGTTGCGCGTGTCTACGATCAGTTTGGCATGTTCGAGGAGAAATGCCGGATCGTAATCAGTGTGATCAGTGACAATCACCACACAATCCTGCTCGGCCAACCACTCGGCGGTGAGTTCGACGCTCGTGGCGGTGCGGTTTCCGCTCAAACGAACATTCGGCACATACGGATCATTGAAGGTAACGCTTGCGCCCTTCTCTTCCAACAATTCATGAATATCCAACGCGGGCGATTCGCGCACATCATCAATATCACGCTTATAGGCCATACCCAAAACACCGATCTTCGATCCCTTAACGGATTTGCCATCGTCGTTGAGCGCTTCCATCACCAGATCGATCACATAGTACGGCATTGAGGTGTTGATTTCGCTGGCAAGATCGATAAAACGAGCGGTGTAATTGAGCGCACGCAATTTCCAACTCAGGTAAAGGGGGTCAATCGGGATGCAGTGCCCGCCCAAACCGGGGCCGGGATAAAACGGCATAAACCCAAACGGTTTGCTCGCCGCCGCATTGATCACTTCCCATACATCCACACCCAACCGCGCACACATGATCGCCATTTCGTTCACGAGGCCGATATTCACCGCGCGGAACGTATTTTCAAGCAGCTTGACCATTTCCGCCGCCGCCGTTGAGGAAACCGGCACAACCGTTTCCACCGCCGGTTCATACAGTTTTGTCACGGCTTCAACGCACGCCGGCGTGACACCACCAACCACTTTCGGTGTATTGTACACGCCATAGGTCGGATTACCGGGATCAACACGCTCCGGCGAAAAGGCGACAAAAACATCCTTGCCCACTGCCAAACCATCTTTGATCAAACGCGGCACGATCACTTCATCCGTCGTGCCGGGATAGGTCGTGCTTTCCAAAACGACCAACAACCCCGCGTGGCATACCTTAGCGACTTCATCAGCCGCCGCAATGACATAGCTCATATCCGGGTCTTTGGTTTTGCGCAATGGAGTCGGCACACAAATACTGATCACATCTGCATCGATCAGATCGCCATAGGTTGTGGTGGCCCGTAGATGACCACTTTCGACCAGAGGAGCCAGCGTTTCAGTCGGTACATCTGGAATATAACTTTTACCCGCGTTGAGCATCGCCACCTTATCCGGTAGCACATCCAGCCCTACAACCTGATAACCCGCGCGGGCAAATTCAACAGCCAGGGGCAACCCGACATAGCCCATCCCAATCACGCCCACTTTGGCTGTACGATTTTCCAGACGATCCAGCAGTTGTTGTTTATAGTCGGTCATTTTTCCCGTCCATATCATTTTAGTGAAAATTGGGGAAGGTTTCGCCCCCAAAGTGCCTGCATTATAGCTTGTTGAACGATCTCCGACAATGACCATTGACTGACGGTTGGCTGACGAATGATACATTTTGTGAAATTTTTCACTATCAGCGATTGAGCCTTCATTAAATGCCCTACAGCCTGTATAATGCTGCCCGCATCGCAAGTAACAAACGACTGGCATCCCAACCAGTCGTTCATTGTGTTATGAGGTGAGATGTTATGCGACTGGGAATTATCGGGCTACCCAACAGTGGCAAAACCACTATCTTTAACGCTTTGACCGGAAGTGGCTATCCAACCGAAGCGTTCTCGTCCGGTCAACTTGAAGTCCACACGGCAGTAGTGCCGGTCCCAGATGCCTGGATTGACCGGTTAAGCGCGATCTTCAAGCCAAAGAAAACCACTTATGCCACCGTCACCTATACCGACATCGGCGGCCTGGATAAAGGCATTGGCGAGGGATTGAGCGGCCCTATGCGCAATGAACTGCAACAGGTCGATGGTTTTCTGCATGTCGTGCGGGCCTTTGCCAATGACGAAGTGCCCCATCCGCAGGATAGCATTGATCCGGTACGCGATCTCGACGTGATCGACGGCGAATTTTTGCTGCTTGATCTCATTGCCGTTGAAAATCGGCTGGAACGGTTGGCCGAGGAACGCAAAAAAGGCAAAGGCGCGAACCAGCAGCAGATCACCCAGGAAACCGCCTTGATGGAACGGCTCCACGCGCATCTCGAAAATGAACAACCCTTGCGCGATCTTGACCTGACCGAAGACGAGATCAAACAGATGCGCGGGTATGGCTTTTTGACGCTCAAACCGGTGCTGGTCATTTTTAACACAGGCGATGGCTCACCCGATCCTGTAGCGAATCTCAATTACAAGCACAAACACGCATTAGTCGTTTCCTTACAGGGCCAACTTGAGGCTGAAATCGCCCAATTGGATGATCCCGACGATGTGCAGATGTTCCTGTCCGAATACAACATCGAAAAACCGAGCCGCGAACGGGCGCTGCAACTCTCCTATAATCTGCTTGGCATCCAGTCATTTTTCACATACGGGGAAGACGAAGTACGCGCCTGGCCGATCCGCAAAGGGGCTACCGCCGTTGAAGCTGCGGGCACAATCCACACCGATCTCGCGCGGGGCTTTATCCGAGCGGAAGTAGTCGCGTATCAGGATTTTGAACAGTTCGGCAGCGTCACCGAAGCGAAAGCTAAGGGTAAGGTACGGCTCGAAGGGCGTGATTATATCGTGCAAAACGGCGATATGATGGTGATCCGTTTCAACGTGTAGGTCCAGTTAAACACCTACCACGCCTCTAAATCATCCGTATTTTCAGCGGGCGCACCACCCATACCGGGCCAAGGTGCGCCCTCATACGTTAACATACTCAACGGGTACACCGCGCCACCCTCAGCTAAATAACGGAATAACGGGACTATTTCAAAACCCCGCAGGGGAAGCTGAGTCATCTCGCCCAGCATCACCCAGGCAGCTTTAAGCGTATGTTCATCGGGTTCGCTTTTGGGTGGCGTATCATCCATTGGACGCGCCGAGAAAATCACGCGCACGCGCGCACCGCCGTACATCGGCGTATGTTCAACGCGAATAATGCCATCCAATTCAACAGGCACACCGGTTTCCTCTAACGTCTCACGGATCGCCGCATCCACCAATTGCTCGCCCGGTTCAACCCGTCCGGCAGGCAGATACCACAATTGACCGTGTTTGCGCTCGTGAACCAGTAAAAATTGATCATCACGGTGCACAGCAACCAGCACAAAAAACCAGGTCAAGATCGGGTCACGAGGCATAAAGCTTCCTTTGGCTAGCTCGCCAGTTCATTTAATCATCGGCGCTGGTATCCAAACCACCAGATGTCAGGGGATTATCCGGTAGATCGGGCATACTGGCTTCGATTTCTTCGGGGCGTTCGCCGCTTTCCAACCGGCCCACAATTTCGTCAAATTCGCCGCCCATATCTTCACCCACTTCGGCATTCATCTCACGCAGCACGCGCCCTAAAGTACGCGGATCGGCGTGATCCAGATCGCTCAAAGCGGCGTCATCATCGCCCCCATAGCCACCCGAAAACAACCGCGAGGTGAGCGATTTTTTGACCGCCACCCGCGATATCAGGCGCGTAACATCCGTACTCTGACAATGGGGGCATGTATGGGTGGCATTGTCATAATCTTCATACGTTTTGTAGCGCAATATGATTTTGCGGTGGCAAACATTACAGCGAAAATCATAAATTGGCATGGGATGCTCCTCGTCCATCATTCATTTGCTCGCCAGCTTACCATATTCAATTTTGATCTGCTACTCGGCGATCAGGTCTTAGGCCAACGTCCCCTCCCCCACTATTTAAGCATCTTTAAGTTGATCTGAACATTTTCTGAATATCTTTGCGGTATCGTTTGGACAGTGAAGTTTCCGATCACAACCGTATTTCAAGACCTGTTCACCCAGAATAAAGTCTCCTACACTGAGATTTAGCGATTTCCCCGTGAGACAGATGCGGTTCATGTCCATTTGCAGAAATAGAGTTTTACCCTCCGGACATCGGCCCCACAAAAGCGATCAATTTTCACAGGAATAAAGTTCTACCCTCATCGTTTGCCAGGGCGGTCCTCTATCCGAAGCTGTAAGATAATTTGAAGGTCTGCCGAAGGGTCTGCCGACCATGATTGGAAGGTCTGGAGGGGGCTGGAATACGCTCAGACGGGTCAAACTCCCCGTTGGCCTTGCTCAATTTGCCCGGATTGAGCGCACCAGGGTATGGCAGTCCCGCCAGCCCAGCGATTGCGCCTGGGTATCGGCTAAGACCCAGCATTGACGCTGCTCAATTCGCCCATGTCGATCATCGAGTGTTTCACAATAGTGCGGACTTGACAATTCCCAGCCTTGCTCATCGGCAGAGGCGAAGGCCGCCTTGAGATAGTGATGAAGCGCCGGTTGATTGCCTTTAACCGTGACTACATAATCGGCTTCTTGGTCACGGATTTGCTTCACAATTGTTTTCTGGCATCCGATAGCATCCAGTGTCACAATACAGCCCTTGAGCGTTAACAGGTCGAGCAATTCAGGAATGGCAACAATTTCATTGGCTTTTTCGCCTACGTTGACTTGGGCTAACGTCAGTTGATTGACCGTCGCCCAGGTGCTCACCAAATGTAACGTCGCTTGCCCCTGCGCATCACAAGTTCCTCGTCCGGTTTTACCATCAATCGCGATGACCTGACCTTCGGTAACATCGAATACGGCTTGTATCCATCCCAGAAAGCATTGATAAAAGGCTTTGGCATCCAGCCGCGCGAATACCCTCTGAAACGTATCCGGTGATGGAATCCCGTTGGGTAAGGCCAGCCATTTTTTAACCACGCTTGTTTCTCTTTTCCAAACGCTGCGATATCTTCCCAACTATTGGCATTCGCTATCGTGGCGCAGATTGCAATCATCACAATATCGAGCAACAAATGGTCACATTTATTGACCATACGCTGGTCCGGCAAGTCCTTAAAATGTTCGATTAACTGACTTTCCAGGGCCATTTTCTTTTTCTTTCGTCTCTTCCTTCGTCCTTTCCTTTATTTTCCCACTATTCTATTTCATGCGTTAGCCCTTCGGCCAGGACCCACAGCACCTTCTCCACGCGC
>JAFGJA010000284.1 GCA_016929355.1 Anaerolineae bacterium
CAACGGACGCCCACGCGCATCGAACACAATACCCGCCGCGCCTGCGATCACCCGGCGGCTGATCTGCCGCTTACCATTGATCGATAAGCCGCGCTTCAACCGGATAGTGACCTCAGCCGATACCCCAGGCAAGACCGGAGCCATCCAGATTTCGCCCGCGTGTACCGTTTGATTGATCACCGTCCCGTTTTCTTGGCGCACCAGCACATACATTGCATCCTGACCGGGCCGCAGCCGCCCCAACGGGCAAAATGCCGTGCCCAGATTGACCAAGCCTCCGGCCTCTAACGCCTGCACCGTGACCGTCGGTTCCAGATAGGCGATCACGCCCAGGCTGGCGATCAGGTTGTGCGGGTCGAGTTTTAATTCCACCGCGCCCACCGGTTGCAACGCATCCAACAGCAGCATAGCCGAGATACCGGGATGCTGCGTTTCGGTCAAAATTGCGCCCGCGCCGATAATCGGTTGGAACGCGGGCAGCAGTTCGCCAACACCGAGGTCCCAGACGGGACGCGCTTCGCGGACCAGCAAGCGCACAATTTCGCGGGCCAACGCCTGCTCGATCTGCAAATCCTCTTTCGTCGCGGGGATCGTCGCCGGGCGCAGCGCCTTGTTATGCACATAATCCCACAGCGTTTCGGCGGCTACACCTTCCGGCAGCCAACGCTGCACATTTTCAACGGTCACCGCTTCCAGCGCGCTCACCGCATGATGCCCCATACCGAGATCGGTACGGATACGGTAATGGGGCGTTTTACGCACCCCGGCCACGATCAGGCTGTTGGTGCTGCCCACGTCAATGATCAGCGGCCCGACACCGGTCTGCGGCAGTTCGCTCATATACCGGATCGCGCTAATATACCCCTGCGTGGTGGGCAGAATTGCGCCGATCTTGCTCTGGCGCGCCACTTCATCAAACCCGCCGTGGCTGCGGCTGCGGAAATCGTCATAGACTAACGCCAGTTCGAGTTGGGCGTGGAAAAGCTGTTCATTATCTAACGTGGGGCGCACATTTTTCGCAAAATACACCTCAGTATATTCACTGAGCATGGCCCGCACCTGTTTACGCAGCGCATGATTCCCGGCGTATAACACATTTGGCATCGAACCTTGCCGGATCAAAGACAGCGCCCGTTTAACGGTCTTCACCTGATCCAGCACAATATCAGTCGCGCCGTCATCCGTGCCGCCCACAATAATGATCAGGTCGGGATTGGTCGCCAGGATCGTATTAATCTGTTCTTCATCGGTGCGCACATCGTCCGGCGAAAGCAGATCGGTCAGCGTGACATAGCCCCCGGCCAACACGCGCTCGCCGCTCGCCAGACTGATTTCCGGCGTCAAGCCCACCAATAAAACACGCATCGGCTGCCCGGCGCTGCTGGTGGCTAGAAACGCATCAACGCCGTGACCATCTTGTTCGGGGGAAATGAACAACTGCTCGCCGGTGCTGTCAATGAAATTGCGTCCGATCAGATCGGTCATGTTCTGGGCCGCGTGATCCAGACCGAGACTGACACTGCTCAATGGCGGCTCGGCAGTGGTGCGCGCACGCGATGAAGCGACCAACCGGTATTGGCCCTCCACCATATCGATCAGAATCAAGCGCGTATGCACGCTGCCCATATCGGCGACCAGAATCGAGTTAACCGCTTGCGTCATGCGGCGCTACCCCCCTACTCTATCGAGGATGAATTGCAGTTGATCGCGGATCACATCGCTGAAAATAGCGAGACTGGTCAAGATCGCACCGGCATAAAGCGCGCCCAATGTCAGCGTGATAAACACGCGGCCAACGGCGCTGGCGGTGCGAATAATACGCGGGCGGACAATATCGCCGCCGCGTTCAACGGCGTAATACTGGAAATAGATGAGCGTCGTGATTGTGCCCACCATGATGATCAGGCCGTTGAGCGCGCTGTCCTCAATCGATTCCCCGGCTTCGCGTGTTAGCGGAATAATGGTCCCGGCGACAGCGCCGACAATTGCCACCGCCGTACCCACGCCGATGATAAACGCCATGCCGAGATTGCCCACGCGCGCATACTGCGGCGAATACTTGAGCAGCATCAACGCACCGATCAAAAACGGGAAGATGCCGAGGATACCCAGCCACGTCAGGGTGAGCGTGCTGCGTCCTTCGGCATCACCGCCAAAGATGAACACATCAAGCGTTTCGCCCAGCGTTTGATTCAACCAGGGCACAATCACGCTTTCCACCGCGACCACTACCGCGTAGCCCGCCGCAACGCCGACCAGCACATGCACCGCGATCCGGTACAGCACATTGTCGCCTAGCAGATAGCTGAAAATGAACAGGGTGAGGACCAGGGACACCCACCCGGCGATCAGATCAAGATTATCAGGAGTCAACGTCGGCGTCTCCTTGTCAGGCCCCGGAATACATTAACCACCATGCCCACCATGATCAGCCCGGCGGCAACGGCGGCCCCTAGCGCCATGCTGTGCCACCGCGATTCGGTGGGATCGGGTACATCTAGCGGTGCATCGGCGGGCACTTCATAGGGCGTGCGATTAGCGATATTGCGCGATGCGTTATAACGATACGTATCGCGCACCCCGGCCAGATAGCCCACATAGCCGCTCATATCGTCCGCATTGCCCGTATCGTGTACGTAGGGCGCGGTGAGCGGTTCAATGGCCGCCGTGACCAGCGCAATCTTGGGGACTGGCACACCCTGCAACTGTTCAGCCCAGGTACGAACCGCGCCGGATTCCTCACCAATGACGACGATCAGCGCGAGGTCTTGCGCTATATCCCCCACGCCAAGATGCGTTTCATCGCCGCGCAGGTCCGTTCCAAATGCGGGATGGAGTTGCAAATCACCATCGGCATTATAACGCGCCCTTGTCAACGAACGCACGCCCACCGCCTCGCCGCTCAGATAGCGCAGCAACACGTAATCTTCGTTGGCAACCAGCGCTTCTTCATTCTGACCACGCGCCACCAACAGCGCCGGATCATCCAGCAAGGGGGCGATCACGGCGGCGGTATGGAACGCGCCCGCCGGATCGGTGCTGATCGTCAGCGCAATCGCGCCGCGTGACAGCACATCGCGCATGACGGCTTCGGCTAACGGATCAAGTTCGCCAGCCGCTGTCGGGCCATATTCAAACGCGAACAACACATAATCGCCCGCCTGAACCGCCACATTGACCATTTCTACGGCGGCGAGTTGATCCCCGCTAAAAGCGGCGGGTTCGGCGGCAAAATGCAGGGCATCGGTCAAGAAGGGCACGATCAGCGCCACGAACAACACCACGCCGATCACGATCCGATCCGGCTTGAGTTGACGCGCCCGGCGTGCGCGCGTGGGGACAACTTGGGCGGCGGCGCTGGCGTCATCCCCTTCGCCAAGATCATCAAAAGAGAAGGTTTCGGTAACATGCCGCCCGGTATCGCTTTCGAGCGCTTCTTCCTCCTCCGCCTCGGCCATTGCCAGCAACGCCTGCAACTGCGCGATCCGCAACTGCTGTTCCGGCGTCACAACGAGGTTCGTTGTCGGACGTGCCACCAGTTCAGTGGGTAGCATATATTCAGAAACCGGCAGCGCACCGGGAATCCCCATCAAGGGACCGCTCTCCGCCGGGGGAACCGGTTCCGGCTCGACGAGTTCGGACATGGTGCGCTCGTAAAAGACACGCAAACGTTCCGGCAGTTCGATGAGCTGCTTTTGCCTGATATTGCGCTCGATGCCGCCCGCCCGCACCGCAATGGGCAAATCGGAGGGGCGCATCTCGTCCAGCCATTCGGGACGATCCGCGACGGCGAGGGATTCCGGTTCGGCAGGAGTCGCTGACTCCGCAGGTTCGGCAGCTTCAGCAGCAGGCGGCGGTTCCTCCTCCGCTTGTGGGCCGCGCCGGAATAAACCGCGTCTGGGTTCGGCGGATTCTTCAGCCGCAGAGACGGGTATCGCCGGGATCGGAGCGTCTGGCTCTACATCCTCGCCAAACACCGCATCAAGCGCACCTGCCGCGTCATCTTCACCTTCACCAAACAATGCACCGAGATCGGATACATCTTCCTCGGCCACGCTTTCACTGAGGGCCTCTTCTGCGACGGGTTCGGGCACATCAAGCGTCGCCGCGTCAAACAGCGCCGCCAGATCATCCAGTTCGCCAAAATCATCACCGGCGGCGTCCAGATCAAAGGACAGCGCATCAGCCGGTTCACTAGTCGCAGCTTCGGCGGATTCTTCGGTATTCCACCCCAGCAAATCCGCTAAGGCGTTACTATCCAGTGGCCCGGTATGTTGAATCTCCGCTTCCAGATTGGCAAATGGGCGATCATCGGCGGGGCGCACTAAATCATCAGCCGGCCAATCCGCCGCCCAATCCGCCGCCGCGTCTTTGATCGCCTCTTCCCGATCCGCTTGCTCGGCGTCCGCGCTTGCAGCGTCATCAGCCAACAAACTATCCGCCGAAAGGCCACTCAACCAATCCATCTCATCGACGGAACCAAAGAGATCAGCCTCACCGGATTCGGCTGCGCCAAACAAATCGCGGTCATCGGGGACAGCAAGTACCCCTGCGCCATCGTCAGCCATTTCGCGCAGCCACGCGGGGGAATCATCGTCAAGCTGTACGCTGGCCCGCGCTGGATCGAATTCAACCTCTTCCGCAAAATCGAGAGCGGGATCAAACCGTTCGACAAAATCGTCAAGCGGGCTGGTATCGGTGGGCGCAGGCGAGAATAAGCCCGTGTCCGCCTCTTTGGGCGCAAAATCGCGCATCCAGTCTTCGTATTCGGCGGTTTCTGCGCCATCTTCCGCCGCGATCATATCACCCACTGCCGTCTCCGAGGGCATGGTGTCATCCAGGCCGATTTCCGGGAAGGAAATATCGAGCGGGTCTGCGCGGGCGTCATCATCTGGCAAAGCAAACTCATCATCAAAATCGAGGGGCAGCGCAAAATCATCCATCGAGGGCGGTTCACCAAAGAGCGCATCATCCGCCGAATCTGAAAAATCGAGGAAATCGGTTGGTTCAGCCGAGTCGCTGGCGGCAACCGGTCCGGCCTGCGCTAACCAGTCGGGCACTTCGCCCGGTTCGAGTGTTTCATCGCCAAAGAGCGCGTCATCCGGCTCAAAATCGCCCAACTCGCGCACCAGATCATCTGTCGATGGCAGCGCAAAATCATCCACCACACCGGCGGGCTGATCGAGGCTGTCCGCCGCTTCAAAGTCCGCAAGCAGTTCATCCGTACCCGGCAGCGCAAAATCATCCAGCGCAAAAGCCGCCGGACTCGGCACATCGTCAACGGGCTGATCCGCCTCTGGCACTTCATCTCTACCCGCGAGAATATCGGTTGACGGGAGGGCAAAATCATCCAGGCCGGTGTCTGTTTCGGCGGCGAACCACTCATCGGCATCAGCCATCGACGCTGGCGCTGGCTCGATTTCGGGTTCCGGCGCGGACTCAAATTCTGTATCCGCCAGAAAATCAGCGAATAACATATCCGTCTGCGGCAAAGGCAGTTCGTCAGCTTCGTCCGGCGTGGCATCCGGGGCCGCCATCCAGGAGAGTTCATCATCCATGTCAGATAGCGCGCTTGCTGGTTCGATCAAAGGTTCCTCGGCAGCAGGTTCAAATTCCGCTCCCAGTTCAAATTCGGAGGCAAGGTCCAGATCAAATTCCGGCTCTGGCTCCGGTTCAGGTTCGAATTCCGGCTCTGGCTCCGGTTCAGGTTCGAATTCCGGTTCGGGTTCGTGGGGCGTTGGGGGTGCGCCAAAGGCAACCGCCCAATCCGCCCCGTCCGTATCCAGCGCTTCCGGCGCTTTGAACCAATCCGGCACGCTGGAGTCCGCCGCAGAATCGGCGGGTTCTGGCGTGGCAGGTTCCGCCATCGGCGCGGCGAAATCGGCGGTGAGATCGGCCCCCTGGAACCAATCCGGCACATCTTCCGCCGCCTGTTCATCGAGTCCCAGGAACCATTCCGGCACAAATTCCGCACCCTGAGCCAACTGCCCCGTATCTGGCGGTGCCGCCTCTGCCGGTGAAGGTGACGGCGCGGCTGACGGATCAACACCCTGTAACAACTCCGGCACTTCGTCTAACAAGCGATCTTCGGCGCTGCGCGCGGCTTCATGTTCCCGTTCCTCGTTGATCCGTTCCCACTCCTCATAGGTGAGATCGCTCGATGCCGGGAGCGCTGCATCATCCCATTCCGCATCGGTTAACCAGGAGTCCAGATCATCCAGTGTTTCTTCGGGTTCCGGTTCCGGCGGTTCAACCGGCTCACTGGGGGCAATGCGCCGGATGCCCCGGCCCGGTGAGGCTGGCACTTTCGACTGGACCGCAGGCGGCGCAGTATCAAAATCGAAGGCAAAGGTATCGCTGGCTGGCTTATCTGCTTGATCTTCCAGCGCGGCGAATTCCTCATCAAACATTGCGGCGAGATCGTCACCATCCTCATCAAATAACGCGCTCAGATCGGCGGCATCGGTGGGTTCGCTGCTGGCGGGGCGACCCGGTAAAGCGCGAATCCCGGAAGAAGAGGCGGCAGGTTCTTCAGCCGGAGGGTGTTCGGTTGGGAACTCGTCCTGTGCGTCTAACGGCGCTTCAAACCAATCCATATCGTCATCTTGATCTGGTGGGGCTGGCTCGGCGCGATCCGGTGACAGCGCCAACAGACGATCCCGCAGTGATCCCGATGGGGGTGGTTCGGCAGGTTCAGCCGCCGGGGGTTCTGCGCCAAATACGTCATCAACAATATCATCGAACAGGCCCGCATCCGCGAACGAATCGCTGCTCAGTCCCGCTCTATCCGCCAATCCGCCGCCGCGCTCACTCGCACTGTCACTCGCACCGTCGTGCCAGGGGAGCGCCCCGGTCAGGCCCTTAGGCAGTTCGCTTTCATCACCCGGCAAATCCGCCACCGCGTCAACATCCCAATCAAACGTCCCAAAACCGGCATCATCCGCCGCATCTTCCCCGGTATCCACGTCGGCGAGCCACGCCAGACCCGGATCAGAATCGCGCGCAGCATCATGTTCGGCTGCGGTTTGTGGCTGCGGATCGGAGATAAAAGCAGGCATTGCAGCCGAGGGCGGCGAAGCCGATTCACCCCAGGGCGGGCGAGTGGCGGGGGCAGTGGGTCGAGCGGGAGCCGCGCCGGGACTCGTTTGCCAGGGAGCCGAGGCGGAAGACTGCGCGGGCGGCGTGGGCGCGCTGCCGGGATGCTGCTCCCAGGGCGCGCGCGCACCTGATGCCGCGCCCCCTATCGAGGCAGGTGGCAGCGCCGCCGGAGGCGAATCCGGCGAAGCAGACGCATCACGCGGCGAACCGGGGGCGTCATCCTTATCGCTCTGCATCCACTCCGGGATCAGATCGTTATCATCAAAATTAAACAGGTCGTCTGACATAGCTGTAGTCCTGTTTGCAATCCGTAGTCAAGTGTTGTTAGTTAGCCCCAGAACGAGCGATCCTGGCCGATCAGGACGCGCACGCCCACCGTGACCGTACCCAGTCCAACGCCGATCAATAATCCGCGTGCCCCGGCACTGACCGGCACTTGCACCAACCATTCACGCAGATCGGCTAACGCTTCTGTATTCTCTAATGGTATCCATCCCAGCAACACAATGACCACTGCCATCGTGAAAAGGATATGCCAGGGTGTCACCTCGCGCCGCATCAGGCGATAGGCCGCGTAGACCAGGAAAAAGACCAGCAGCGCGGCTAAGGCCGATTCCAGGCTGACCTGAACCGCCTCGAAAAGATGCGGGCTAACCTGTTCACCGGCCATATCATCGGGCCACACATCCACGTGATCCAGCATCCGCAGCACCAGCACGAAAATCGCGGTGAACAGGGTAATGATACTATACGGCCAGCCGTGTTCCGCCTTGATAAAACGGTTCAGATGGACGGTCAGCAAATTGAGCAAGCCCAGCAGCACCGCAATCGCCGCCGTGACCGACACGACTTCTAAGGTAAAACTGGCGAGATCGGCGGGCATCGTGCCGGGTTTGACCGACAAGCCGATCAACATCACGATCCCACTGCTGATCACAATGATGGTTGCCAGAAAATGGGTTAAACGATGGCGTCTCACAAGTTAATCTCCAGTGAGGCTACACGGCGGCCTGGACTGCCGCCAGCAAAATGCCAAAAATGACCATCCAGCGCAGCACATCCAGCGCAAAAACCCCGCCCCATTCGAGCGCACTCCCCCGCAGGTAGGCCGGGCCAACGTACAATTCTTCGCCAAGCAAGGTTTCATTCGCCTGGGCATAAGCAATCGCCTGCCCTTCAACGAGATCGCTATGTACAATAATATCTTGATCGTGCCGCAGCGCACTTTCACCGATCAAAGCGAGTTCATACCCGAACCGCCCCAGTAAAAGGCTGCTGGTCACGTCCGCATCAGCCGCCAGACTGCCCACACCCGCCGCAAACGCCAGCGAACGCGGCCCTTGCGGATACCAAAACGCCGCGCTGGACCGGTAATACTCCATATTCTGGCGATATTCGTAGGCGCGCCGCAAGGTATCTTGCGCTAACGGCAGTGTCATCATACTACTGAGCGTCACAAGCGGCGTCTGGTAACTGATCGCCAATCGTTCCGACAGCCGGTAAATGACCTCAGCCGACGTTAACGCGGTGATCGTCGATGTATCACCGAGCGCGCTGCTGCCCAGCGAGAAGTGAATTTTATTGCGACTCTCAACGGCATCCGCCGCCAACGCGGGCAGCGTATCATAGGCGCGCAAGGGACGCATGTGGGGCCGGCCTCGCCTGGCAATCAAACGCCCAACTAACGTCGCCGCAAACGCCAACGCCAGCACCGCTAAACTGAGAGCAGCATTCGTGATCATAAGTCTGTCCCTGGTGAGCCTGCCTGTTCAACATCAAGTTCAAGTAAATGCGCCCGCAGCCGGGCGACTCCGTCCGGTTCGTCCAGCCAGCGCGCCAATGAATCAATCTCAGTATGGGCGACGAATAAACCCAGGGTTGGCTGGGCCACCCAGAGCAATTGCGCCCCCAGTGGGCCAAGCGGTTCAGCAATATCCAGCAGCGCCCCGACCAGATGATCCAGACGGGCAGCGCGCAATCGTTCTCCCCAGCGCGTGAAGCGTTCCGGCCAGGGATCACCCAGAGCATCTGGTATTGAGTTGGGACTAGGTTTGTATTCCATCTGACCGCTTGCACCACAGTTGGGCAATTACCATGCATCTATCTAGCGTCAGTATAGCACAGCGCTGACTGGTATGAAAATTGTACTGGTAGCCAATCCATGATCCGAGTGCATTTCAAACCAAACTCAATATGAATTTAAATCGTGCCACAAGTGTGTTTGGATATAATGCTACACTACAGGTGGGGCATAAAGAGCGAAAGAGAAAAATCAATGGATGTGCGGAATTGGGACTTTTTAGAGAAGCGACTGGATGAATTGGGCACGATCAGCAGCGATTTTTCGCGCAGTGGGTTTGCGGAGAAAATCGCGTATACGGCCTTTTTCTGGATGTTGATCCAGTATCACGCCAGCGAAAATGATATGGTGTTCAAGGCTGGCGCGATGTCGCTGCCGGATCATCTGACCCCTGGCAACCTCGAACAGATCGAAACGATCAGCCAGGAGTTAGACGCATGGTTAGCAGATCAAGATGAGGATGCCCACCCGCGTTATGCTGATCTACGGCGCGTGATCGATATGGGGTTGCAGGCAACGACGCATCCGCTTTTCACGCCGCGCAGTTTTGGGGAATAGTGCAGGTTTATGATCGCTCATACGCGGCAATGATCGCGTCAAGCGCCTGATTCACGCTCTCATCGATCTGCTTGCGGCGTTCGTCGGCCTCAAACCAGGCGAGCGTTTGCCGCACCCCCTGATGAAACGGGATCGTCGCTTGAAAATCAGGGACCAGCGTTTTGATCTTCGTGTTGTCGAACAGCACGCTCCATGTTTTATCACCCAGCAAGCCCGCGCCAATTTGCGGATCGATTTCGGCGATAAAATCCGAGGGAATGTGGATCACGTTCGCTTCGACACCCAACGCCTCGGCAATCGTGCCGTAAATCTGGTTCCAGGTCAGCAACTCATCCGAAGTGATATGGAACGCCTGCCCGATGGCCTGGGGATGGCCGAGTAACCCAACAAACCCTTTGGCGAAATCCTCCGCATGAGTCACGGTCCACAGCGATGATCCGTCGCCATGCACAATGATCTTCTCCCCGTGCAGCACGCGATCCGCAAACGTATAACCGCCCCACCCGCCGATGGCAATCGGAAACCGATCATAGTAGGTCAGCGAGGGGCGTACAATCGTAATCGGAAAATGTTCGGTGCGATAAGCGCTCATCAGGCGATCTTCGCACGCGATCTTGTTGCGCGAATAGTCCCAATAGGGGTTATAGAGCGGCGTCGATTCGGTGATGATCGGATGCACGGGCGGTTTCTGGTAGACCGAAGCGGAACTGATAAACACATACTGCTTCGTTTTGCCGCGAAACAACGCCAAGTCGCGCTCAATATCGGCGGGCACAAATGCGATCCAGTTCACCACCGCATCGAAGGTCAGACCGTTCAGCGCTTGCTCGATGGCGGCTGGTTGGTGAATGTCGCCGATGATGGTTTGTGCGCCGGGAATAGCCACCGGCGTCTGGCCGCGATTGAGCAGGTACAAATCGATCCCGCGCGCCACCGCGAGCCGACTCACGGCTGTGCTGATATTGCCCGTGCCACCGATAAATAAGACACGCATGATCGCTCCTTAAAAGTCAAAAGCGGATTCACCGCAAAGACGCAGAGAACGCAGAGAAATTCAAAGTAAAACCTAGAGAAGATCAAAACCTGGGATTTTCATCTCAAACGGGCCGGATCAGCTTCAGCAAATGCTGCAAACGCGGCAGATCGTGACTCAGCAAGCCCGCCAGATGCCGCCCCGCCCGCACCCGGAACGCGCGCTGTTCCTCTGCAGGACGCGCCCAGGCTGCATGGTTGATCGCAGCAGCCAGCAGTTCTTCGGTAGGGACATCACTCGCGTTAACGACAAGGCGCAAAAAGTCCAGGTTTTCGGTGAAATCATGCACCGTATCCGCATCACACATCCGCACCGGGTCCAGGCTCAGGGGCGGCTGTGGGGGCAGCGTGTGATAGACCCTATCCAGCCGGAAAAAGCCCACACTCAAGACGCTGATTTCTACTGGAACCATACGGTTGACGCGCTGATCGGAGATCGTATTCTCGCGCATGTTGTTCGCCAAAATCATCTGGCGCACCATCGGATCATCATCAATACTGATCGCGTGGATGATGCCGATCACGTCAATATCGGTGCGCTGGCCGGGCCATGTCCGCACGAATGCGCCAAATGCAGGCTGGCTGATGTTCTCGCTGCGTGTGCCGCAGACAAAGCCGGTGGTGCTGGCCCGTAAGACTTTACCGATAAGTGCGAAATCTGGTTGTTCTGTCATGATCGCTTCCCGTTAAATTATTCACCGCAGAGACGCAGAGAACACAGAGAAATTCAAGGTTAAAAGCAGGAGAAAACCACGCTCAATCACAAAGAATCACTCTTCCAACTTGTACACTATCCGTTTGATACCTCGTTTTAAAACAGGTACATGAAAATTCATCAAGAGGCCAATATTCCAACCACCTAAACGAAGATACGATAATAATTGCGCTTCATGAATGGGATCAAATCGTTCAACTGCTTTGAGTTCGAGGACTACAGTATTTGCTACCAAAACATCGAGACGATAGCCACACTCTAACTGGACTCCCTTATAGACAACAGGCAGTTCCTTTTGGCGCTCAAAAGGGATTTTCCGTAGTTGCAGTTCATGACACAAACACGTTTCATACGCTGATTCCAGCAAACCGGGACCAAGCGTGCGATGCACTTCAATCGCGGCCCCGATGATAGTTTGTGTCAATGCATCAATCTCTGCTTTTCTCATTTAACTTTTTTCTCTCCGCGCGCTCTGCGTCTCTGCGGTGAATATGTTTTTATTTGCGTTTATAGCTCGTGCGCCCGTGCCGGACGGTCTTACTGTTTTCCTTCGCAGAGTGTTCAACAGCTTGCTCATTGCGCCGCAGTTCGATCTCGATCAGTTCTTCGAGTTGGGACTTTTCGTGCCCGCGAATCACGGCGAGTTCATCAGCGCGGGTGAGCGCATACGGATAGCGCCACATCATCTGACACTGATCATAGACCAACGCCTGAATCCGATCCACTGCCGCCGCATCACGCGCCACCCACACCGGCATTTCGACGCGCGCGAGTTGGTAATCGTTCAACGTGCCTACATTCAGATAAAAGAACGCGATCTCCAGATTTTCGCCCCGGTCAACGTAGCGTTTGTTCTGCGGCGACTGCTGGACCATGATCGCGGAGCGCGCGCCGGGTTCATGGCGCAATAGGCGAAATAGCAACTGGCGATCCGTCAAACCTTCCCAATCGCCGTTTGTTTGCAGCGCAGCATGACGCACATCTTCTTCAAACAGGCTCATCAAGTGTGTGAGGCTGATCATAAAGGCACTGGTTGGGCGATCAATGTACCCGATCAGACTGGCGGATTGATTCCGGCGGCGGACCATATCGGCGTGCGCGTCATGCAAATGCACCATTGCACCAAGATAGGCATTTTCGAGCTTATCCCCATCCGGCACATCTTTGCCGACCCAGAACAACAACGGCCCATCACTGATCGCCAAGACGGGACACTCACAATCGCGGCGATGCCATGTTTCGCGCCCCAAAACCTCTAATTCCATCACACTCCGGCGCTTGTTCACCGCGTCATTGCTGATCACCATCCCTCTTTTATCGCGGATTTCGTCGTCGCTGTAATGCAAACGCGGCTC
>JAFGJA010000285.1 GCA_016929355.1 Anaerolineae bacterium
ACCAGCGCAAAGAGTGAATAAACTAATGTAATATCGTCCCAGGCGACCCGCACCAGATACGGAGGCAAGCCACCGCTAAAGTCCAGTAACGGCAGGAACAGGAGCGTGGTTGCCATGCCGATCAAGGTTCCGCCGGTAATACCGCCAGTTGCGGCGAGTCCTTGTGAGATCAACAGGTAGCGCCCTACTGCGCCGCCGCCCAACCCCATCGCGCGCAGCGAACCGAGCTGGACCGCTTGCGTGCGGAATGAGGCAGTGCTCTGAATCACGCTGCCGACCAGCGTGAGCAGAATGGCAGAGACAAAACCTACCGAGAGGAACCCCAGCACCCCGCGCCGCGTTGGATCAGATTGCGCTTCGGTGATTAACTCGGCGGGATCGAGCCATTCTAAGACGGGGAAACCGAGGTCTTGGACTTGTGTCAGGACAGCAGCACCATCTGCGCTTTCATCTAAACGCAGCCAGATGTTATGCGGCAGTTCAGTGCCCACCAATTCGAAGATCGGATCAATGTTGGTGATGGCGAAGAAGCCTTCACGGGGGTCCAGGGTTGGGAAGTAGTCAATCAGCGCCACAAGCGGCACTTCGGTGCTGTACCAGGTACTTAGCGCCGAAATTTGCACGGTGATCATTTGCCCGACGATCAGACCGTAATCTTCGGCGGCGTTGCGGCTTAACAAAATGCCGGTGCGATTCCCCGCCAAGTGATTGAGCAAATCGGCGATGGGTTCCTCGGCGTAGTCTTCGCGGAAGTATGTGATCGCCGCCATTGACTCACGATCAATGCCCAGGATTGTGCCCTGAGGCCGCTGCCCCGCCAGGACGATTTGCATGTCAAAACGACCCACCCGCGATACCGCGTAAACATCATCGATTTCAAGTAAGTTGCTGGCTGGGAGCGAGTTGTAGCCAGTCACGGTGAGCGAGGTTGTACCGTCGTCACTGGTGCTTTCCTCGGTTTCTGCATCGCTGGCAACGACCAAGACTCGCTCCGCGCCCACATCATACTCGATCACATCTTCCAGGCTGTGATCCAGCGTGCTTGCCATTGATGCCGTAAACCCGATCAGACTCAGTGTAAAACACATCATGAGCAGCGTACCGCGATAGCGCCCGATAGAGCGGGTGAGTTCGCGTAACGCCATCAACATGGAGATGTTGGTTGTAACGCTAACGATGCGTGACATTTGATTGAGCAAAAAGGGGAACAGGCGCAGGAAAACCAGCGTGAAACCGAGTGAAAAGAGTGTTGGTGCGACGAAGACTAACGGATCGCTGAACGGGTCTTCGGCCCCGGTGGAGAGGCCGCCTTCTTTTTTCATCGTGTAAAACACATATCCGGCGGGTACAAGCAGAATCACATCCAGGTAGACGCGCTGCCACCATGCTTTGCCGGAGCGCGCCTGGGCACGTTTGAACATATTGATCGATTGGCCGGTAGTGCGCCACGCCATAGCCAACCCACTGCTCGCGGCCAACAAACCGGTGAGCGATCCGGCAAGTAAGGCTTGTTGTGTAAACACAATATCGAGGGGATCGCTGATATGATCGAAGCGCAAGAATGATGAGGTACGTCCGATCAATTGCACGACATAGGGCGCAACCAAAATCCCGATCCCGAACGCGACCCCGGCGAGGATCAACCACATGAGCGCGTGCAAGCGCAGCAAGCGCCAGCGATGCATTCCCCGGCTGCTGAGTGTGACATCTTCCTCTTGCTGGCGGCCCACTAACATGCCCGCCAACATTGTAACAAAGTATAGAATCAAACCGCCCACCGGCATCACGACGATGACAAGCTGTTGGGTGAGGCGGTCAACTTCTTCGCTAAACGCTTCCAATCCCTCTTCTGGCGAAACATCCAACCGGATACCCGGTAGGGTCGAGGTCATGGCGCGCATTCCATCCGTGATCCCGTCCAGCAAATCGGATACATCGGAGGTACGCAAATCCGTACCATCGAAGATGATTTGCCAGTCCACTTCTTCGATAGGTAACTCGATGCCGTCGGTAGCGGTCCACAGATCGTCCGGTTGCATGAGCAGGACAGTATCGAAAAACTTGGGGGCCAGAATCCATGATGGATCATTTTCATTCACCGGACTCCACATGGCGACGATTTCGAGTGTTACCGGGACTGATGCGCCCGGCTTGGTGGCGGTCAAAGTATCCCCGACCTGCAACCCAGTCTGGAACAACAGTTTTTCCGCGATCATAACGGGGATCGCGTTGTCCTGGGTGGCATCGGTGGGCCACGCCCCGCCCGTAATTTGTATGTGATTGTCGGCTCCATCGAGCGTGCCTAGCACATAAGTGCCAAACGACGTTGGTACATCGCTCTGCCGGGTGATCGTCCAACTACCGCCACTGATATACAGCGCGTCACTTTGGATGGGTAAGCCAATGGTATCGACAAAATTGCTTTGCAGTGTGGCGCTGGCTCGCTCCATATCCTCAGCCGTGATCGCGCCTTCCCAACTCCCCAGGTAGCGGAAACGGAACGCATAAGGCGGATCGTTCAGACTGTCGGTGAGCAGATCGGTGTTCACGGCATCCACGTACAGCGTCAGACTCAGCGCCAGTGTTGTAGTGGCGGATAGGCCGACCAACGTCCAAAACACGAGAGCGCGGTGCTGCCATAAACGTTCAATGGCGAAAAAAATCAGATCAATCAGTCGTTGCATGATGCACTCATTTACCAGAGGGGGCACTGTTTGCTAGCCTAACTGCTTAACAGTGCCCCACATCGTGGTGGACAGGGGCGGTTAGCCGCCCAGGGAGAAGTCAGGGTCTACACTGACAGCGCACTGTTGAATCTGCTGGAACATCTCGAACTGCATTCCGCCGTCTTGCTGATCGGTGGTGTCAACAACGATGCTGGCGGCACATTCCTGATATGCTTTGGTTTTCATCGCCGCATCGGCCAGTTCATATTCCAGATCAGCATCTTCGAGGACGTAATTATCCATCGCCTGATTGAGCCAGTAGTTATCAATGAAGGAGAGCGCATTACGTCCGCCGCCGCCGGTAAAGGTGGGGTATACGATTGTGTTTGGATTGCGCAGCAAAGTATCAAGCTGCTGGTATACCTCAACGATTTCCGCGCCTTGTGAAGCCGCGACCACCGGATCGTAAATCAGCGATTGGCGGGCGGGCATTCCAGAGAATAACTGCGGATTGCGCGCGACTTCGCTCAGAAAACGGTAGGTGGCGTCGGGGTTTTGTGCGGTGGCGCTGATGTACCCGGTGCTAATTTCGTAGGCGATGACGCCAAAGGTGCTGCCTTGCGGGTAGGTGGTTGTGACCGTTGTATCAACGGCATCTTCCATACCGGGAGGGCCACCTGCGCCGCGAAAGTTGAAGCTGCTCAGGGTGTTGGTTGTGATCGCGGGGCTGTCTTCCATGCTCAAAATCATATTGCCCCCGGCAACGTCATTCAGGCCGCTATAGGCGATATAGCCATTTTTAACCAGATCGAGGACTTGCCGGATGGCATCCACGTTTGCCTGATCCGTAAAGTTGACTGTGACCGGATCAGTGCGGTAATCCAGGGGCAGTCCCCCGTAGGCCCCAATTAGCATCATGATGTACGACCCGCTCGGATCGTTAGCGTTGAAGGGGGTTACGTCCGGGTTGTAGGATTTGAGCATCCGTAACGCATCGGTGAAAGCGTCCGCCGTCCACCCATTGGTCGGTTCCGGCACGCCCGCCCAGGCAAACTGCTCGGAGTCGTATTCCAACATCTGGGGCTGGATCGCTAGCGGTAGCGCCCACGTCTTGTTATCGGATTGCAACTGCGACAGGGTGTTGCCAATCACGTCATTGCGATCAAAGTTGGGATCGGTGTCAATCAAGGGGTCCACATTCAAAATCACAGACAGATCAGCGCCCTGTACAACATTGGTGGACAGGATAAAGCAGTCGTAACTTTCCGCTAGCGTGGCGAGATCGGTGCTGTTGACTGATTCCAGAATGACATCACCAACGACGGAGTCCGAGGCGACGAAATCCGCGATCAGAGTGTCCCATTCGGTTTGATTAGCGAGATCGCCTTGTCCGCCAGGGCCGCCGCCAAAGCCGAGATTCACCGCGCAGGTCAGCGCGATTTCACCGGCTTGCAAGACGATGCCGGTTTCTGGGGGGGTGATGGACAGATACACATTGCCATAACGAGCCTGGGCGGTTTCGACATCCGCCACCGCTTGCGCTTCGGCTGTTTGCAGGGCGCTGCGCGCATCAAGACCCGCGCTCATTTCGTTCAGGGCCGTGCTGAGGTACGCGGTATACCGGAGTTCGGCAACCGGCAGTCCAGAAGCTAAGGCCAGATCGACGGTGGGCTGGATGGTGTCAGGGACATTTCGGTTACGGCCCATGCCGGGTTGACCGGGCGTGCCACTTTGATCGGTGGTCGTGGTGGTTGTGGTGGTGAGACTGTAACGCGCCGAAGCAACGCTAAACGAGTTTGAGGTGAGTTCAGAGCGCAGCGTCAGGAATTTTGCCAGTTCGTAAGCCACTTCGGGGTATTGTGTGCCCGCGCTGACCGCAAAACCCTGCACATTCAGGCCCGCGACGCCGTTCGGTAACAAACTCGCGTAACGATCCGCCGTGTCATCTTCCTGGCCGGGGCGTTGGCGTTCGCTGTACCCCATCATGCCTTCAACGCGCAACGGAATTTCAGTGTCGCCACCGCCGAATTGTGAACCGGCTACACCTTCTTCGGTGAGGTCATACCAGGTGTCCAGATATGTTTCCAGCGAGGGATTGGTGAAATCGGGCTGATTGGGCATCGTCGTAGCGTCATACATGCTTGCGCCGAGCAGCGCACGCAGGAACACATCCAGGTTATTACCACCTGAATTAACGGTGAAACCCGGCGTTTCGACAGCGCCATCCGCCGCGTAAGTGGTGAGCATCCGCGCGGCGTTGGCGAAATCGTCGAGCGTCCAACGTTCGGATGGATACGCGAGGCCGAGAGAATCAAATGTCGCCGGATCGTAAGTGACCAGGATCGCATCAAGCGACAGGGGCAAAGCCCACAACCCGCCGTCCCATTGGTACGATTGCCACGCCGCCGGGATAAAATCGCTGCTGTCGAGCGCCGCATCGCTTTGGGCGAGCGGCATCAGATCGAGGAAATATCCGGCTAACGTGTCTTCAGGTGTTAAACTGGAGGAGTCGATATAGACCACATCGGCAGTATTAACTAAGTCTTCGGTTTCGTCCAGATGTGTTGTAACATCCGCCCCCCCGCCAAAGAAGCCAAATGTGTTTTGTTCGAACAAGGGGATCACATCGACGCCATACTGGGCTTCGAAGTCCGCTAACATGTCGTCTGTTACGGTGTCTTCCCAGATCGTCGGCAAACTGACCACAAGCGTGCTGCTCTGGGCTGATGCCTGGAATAGTGGGAGTAGGGAACTTGAAATAGATGTTACAGTGATGAGTAACACCATGAATTTTGCAAGCCAAGATCGCATTGTCGCCATTCTCCGTGCCTAAGTTGAGTAGTCATGTACAAGGATCGTCGTGTGGCATTACATCGTCCTTACAATGACCTTACAGCTTTGTAATGTGTCTTAAATCCACCCATTAGTGTTGAATTTTTTCCTGGCGGCTCGCCCGGTTTTTAGAAAAGAGTTGTCAATTGCAATGATAGTAAGCTATAATAGGATTACTAGTTCGATTTCAAACTACTATGAGGCAATTATGGACCTGTTAGCCGATTTAAGCGCTATCGGATTTACCGAATACGAGGCGAAAGTTTATCTGGCGTTGCTCAAAGATCATCCGGCTACCGGCTACCAACTCAGCAAGCAAGCCGGGATTCCGCGTTCGATGGTGTATGAGGCGTTGGGGCGGCTAGATGTGCGCGGGGCCGTGTTGAAAACTGAGGAAGCGAAAGCCACCTTATATCGGCCTATGCCGCCGGAAGCGTTGTTGGGTCGGTTGAGGGATGATCTCCAACGGCGGATTGATACGTTGCTGCCGGGGTTGCAAACGTTGTATACGACGCATGATGAAGGGCATCTGTGGACCTTTACGGGCGAGGACCCGGTTTTGGGTTATGCCCAGGACATGATCGCCAATGCGCAAAGCGAGGCTATGTTGGTGTTGACTGATAGTAATCTGGATCGGCTGCGCCCTGTCATCACTGAAGCGGCGGCACGCGGCGTGTCAGTAGGTACGCTGCTTACCGGCGAAGGTGAATTGAACATCGGTGATGTGGCGCATCATCCCCCGCGCGAAAGCCAGTTGCATAAATTAGCGGATAGTCTGGTCGTAGTAGTGGATGAGCAAGAAGTTTTGATCGCCAGTTCGCATCCCACGAGTTACAGCGCGACAGTAACGACTAATGCGAATATGGTGCAGATTGGGCGGCAGTTTGTCTGGATGGAGCTGTTCACTCACCGTATTTTCTCGAAACTTGGCCCGGAGGTTCTGGCCCAACTCGATCCCGCAGACCGGCATATTCTCGAATCAGTAACGAGCGATTTCTCCCATAAATAAGGGGATTATATGACTGACTTAGCTTATAGTCAGGCCCAGCCTGAATCACAAGGCGCGCAAGCCCAAGCTGCCCCGGATAATTCGGCGCGCTGGCTGCGGCGATCTATCCTGGAACCCGCGTTCGTTGTCATTACGTTGCTGGCGATTGTTTTGAGTATCATCGTTGAACTGGCTGATTTACCGGAGCAATTGATC
The DNA here is from genome assembly GCA_016929355.1 of Anaerolineae bacterium. GTDB lineage: Bacteria > Chloroflexota > Anaerolineae > Aggregatilineales > Aggregatilineaceae > JAFGJA01. The sequence continues at coordinate 6,703 of JAFGJA010000285.1, forward strand.
GCTGTGGCGGCGGTTGTCGCCTATTTGACCGGCGGTTTTTATGGTGTGCAGGAAGGGATCAACAGCCTGCGCGCGCGTGAACTCAACATTGATATTCTGATGATCCTGGCCGCTATTGGCGCGGCATTGGTCGGCGAATGGCGCGATGGGGCAATTTTGTTGTTCCTGTTTTCACTGAGCAATGTATTGCAAGACTACGCGATCAACCGTAGCCGCAAAGCGATCCAATCTCTTTTTGCGCTTTATCCCGAAGAAGCCAAGATCAAAACGGATACAGGCGTGCAGGTTGTGCCGATCAGTGCGATCACAACCGGCCAGATTGTTCTGATCCAGCCCGGCGAACGTATCCCAGTGGATGGTCTGGTCATTGAGGGACAGACCTATGTCGATCAAGCCAGTATCACGGGTGAATCGATGCCGGTGGAAAAAGTGCAAGGCGATAAGGTGTTCGCGGGTACGCTCAATAAAAATGGCGCGATTGATGTCCAGGTCACGCAGCTTGCCAGCGAATCAACATTGGCGCGTATTATCAAAATGGTGGAAGAAGCGCAAGGGCGACAGGCTCCGACGCAGCGTTTTCTAGATGAATTCGAGCAATATTATGCGCTTGGTGTGATCCTGGCATCGGCGCTGACATTTTTGATCCCCTGGTTGGGCTTCGGGCGTTCCTTCGATCACAGTTTTTATCATGCGATGGTGCTGCTCGTGGTGGCATCCCCGTGCGCGTTAGTGATCTCAGTCCCGGCGGCGTTCCTGTCCGCGATTGCGGCGGGTGCGCGTAAAGGTGTGATTTTCAAAGGTGGCGCGCATCTGGAGCAGATGTCCACAATCAAGGTGGTGGCGTTTGACAAAACCGGTACGCTCACCGCAGGGCGTCCGGTGGTGACGGACATTATCCCTTATGGTGATCGCAGCGCGGACGAACTGCTGTGTATTGCCGGGGCGGTTGAGGCGCGCTCCGAACATCCCCTCTCGAAAGCGGTTTTAGAAGCGGCGGAATCACGTTGCTTAACACTCGATCCGGTAGAGAATTTTTCGGCTGAAACAGGGATGGGTGTATCGGGTAAGTTGAACGGTGTTGAGGTCAAAGTGGGGCGCATGAAATATATTGCCGATTGCGCCGGACAACCGCCCGCCGATTTGCTGCCGATCTATGAGCGTTTGCACCGTGAGGCTAAGACCGTGTTGTTTGTGTCGTCTGATTGCGATTGGCTCGGTGTTTTGGCGGTGGCGGACCAACTGCGCCCGGAAGCAAAAGCCCTGGTAGATAGTTTGCATCGGGCCGGCGTGGAGCATGTGGTCATGCTGACGGGTGATAGCGCCGAGGTAGCAAAACAGATCGCCGCGCAAGCGGGCGTTGATGATGTGCGTGCTGAACTCATGCCCGAAGATAAGGCCAATATCATGCGCGATCTCGAACGCGAATTTGGCCCGGTGGCGATGGTCGGTGATGGAGTCAATGATGCCCCGGCGCTTGCCACCGCGACGGTGGGCATTGCGATGGGCGCGGCGGGAACCGATGTTGCGCTGGAAACGGCTGATGTGGTGTTGATGGGCGACAATCTCGAAATCATCCCCTATATGATTGGCCTTAGCCGCCGTGCGCGCCGCGTGGTGTGGCAGAACATCACGTTTGCGCTGGCGGTGATCGTGGTGCTGGTGCTCAGTTCCTTTGTGATCAGTTTGCCCCTGCCGCTTGGGGTGATCGGTCATGAAGGCAGTACCGTGATCGTGGTCTTGAATGGCCTGCGCTTGTTAACAGGGCGTGTTCGCTAACACTGTATTGCTGTTGGAAAATAAACTCGCCCGGTGACAGTGGCGATGGGGTAAAAGTACTGTCACCGGGGTATGGCGTTAGGCGTCAAGTGATACTGAAGGGGTAAGCGTAAGCAGAATAAACTGCCTTCTGGCCCGGTTTTATCAAGCGTAAGTTCTCCGTTCATTAACCGGGCTAGCGCTTGTGCCATCGCCAAACCGATCCCATAACCAGATGTTTGACTTTGTGAACTTTCTGCGCCGCGCCAAAGCGGTTCGAAAATGTGCGGCACATGCTCCGGTGCAATACCAGTGCCTTCATCACTCACTTTGATGGTCCAGACTGCGTTAACTGCATCCCATTGAGACAGCAGGGAAATTTCACCCTGTTCAGAGAATGAAATCGCATTCCAGAGCAAAACAAGCACCATGCGCCGGATCAAGGCTTCATCCCCATCCAGAAGCGGGGGTAGGTCATCAAGGCCACTTAAGTGAACGTTCAAACCTTTGGCCTGAGCGTCAGGCAATACAGTGTTGTGCAACTTTGCTAACAGCGATTGGGGATTAAACGGCCTTATATCAAGCGGGAGTTGGTGTGCTTCAGCTTTGACATACGTCATGAAATCATCCAGCAAAACCATTGATCGGCGGCTCGCACGTTTGATCCGGTGTGCGGCCCGGTCTTGTTTTGGACTCAGTTCACCATAACCACCGTGTACAAACATATCAGCAGTTGCCGAGATTGCTCCCAGTGGGCTGCGTATATCGTGCGCCATCTGGCGCGTGAGTTTGACTAACCTGGCAAAATCAAGAGACTCGCTGGTCATAGCATTTGGTTCCTATAGATTTTCGAAATGGCGCGCTGTATCTTTGAGAGTGTCCATTGCCACTGGTTTTTGGAGGAATAAATTTGCTCCCCAATCATCAATGGCTTTTTTTGCCAGATCAGGATACCCGCTCGCAATGATCACTTTGGTGTTGTTCAGTCTGGGGATACGGCGGATTAAGCCCAACACTACCAGTCCTGATTCGCCGGCTAAATTCATATCCAGAATGACCAGATCGGGTTTCATACGCTTACGAACCAGGAGATCAATCGCCTGGACAGAGTCGGCAACGGCATACACGGTATGTTGTTCACTTTCCAGAATATCCAGGTATGTTTCACAAACATCCTGATCATCTTCTACGATGAGAATTAGAGCCATCTTATTTACCTTTGTTTTGTTAACTCAACCGATATGCTTAACTTGCCCACTGAGATTATGGTCCTGATGCAGCACTTTACACCAGTTTTCAACGCACAAAGAACACAATGTCCAAATCTAGTTCGCCAACTTCAGACCAGTTGGTGATTTCCCCAAAAACAAGTGCGGTGGTCTGGGCGCTGGTCAGGTTAGTTTTGCCAACTGATTTGTGGACATAGAACGCTTTGACCAGATTTGCCAAATTCCACATAGTCGCTAGCTTCATCATCTTGGGGGGGACGGGCTATCGCCGCAACATTCATGCTGCAAATGCAGCAGAAATACACCAAGCAATAATAACGTAATGGCTAATGATATAAATCTTAATTAATCATAAAAATCATGAATTACTGATAGATTCGTAGATTTGGCGGATTTATTTCACACCCCTAATGGTAGATTATATCCGATAAAAAGCATGGGAATTGTACATAATTTGTGAGAGAATTCGCATTTACGATTGAAATCTGGTAGGGGAACGCGCGCTATTGTGTAGAAGCTGGATGATGTTAAATAAATGGGATTCATGCAATAGGTGTGGCAAAGGAAAACAAACGATCTCGTGATCAACACCGAAGCACGTAGTAAAGACTTTCTCACCCCATTCACTATGGACGGTGTTCTTGTTGATCCCCCGTTGCTGCTTGCGCCGATGGCGGGCTACAGTACCCATGCTTTTCGCCAACTTTGCCGTGCCGATGGCGCGTGCGGCTTAGTGACTTCCGAACTCATCAGCAGTCGTGCCCTGCAATATCGATCCAGCCAGCCCGCTACGTTTGCGCTTTTTGACTGGACGCCGGCCGAACAGCCGTTGGCGGTCCAGTTGTTTGGCGCAGACCCGCAGGAAATGGCCGAAGCTGCCCGGACCGTTGCGGCGGCGGGAGCGGCTATTGTGGACATCAACTTAGGTTGTTGGGTTCCCAAAATCGCCCGCAAGAGTCAAGCCGGGGCCGCTTTGCTCCAGGATGTGGGCAGCGCGGCGGCAGTGGTGGAAGCGGTGGTCCAGGCGGTCAACATTCCGGTGACGGTGAAGATTCGTAGTGGATGGCAAAGTGGTATTTCCACCGCGATTCCGTTTGCCCAGATCGCGGAAGCTATTGGTGTGCAGGCGATTACGGTTCATGCCCGTTTTGCTGATCAGGGTTTGCAAGGCACTGCCGATTGGTCGATTATTCGCCGGTTCAAAGAAGCGATCCAGACGATTCCGGTTATCGGTAATGGTGATGTGGCGAATGCAGCAGATGTACGCCGGATGATGATGGATACGGGGTGTGATGGGGTGATGATCGGGCGGGCGGCGCTGGGGCATCCCTGGTTATTCCGGCAGATCGTCCACGAATTGCGAACCGGACAACCGTTATCGGCTCCCATTTTACGCGAACGTGCGGAGATCGTGATGCGGCACGCGCAGTTGGCATTGCAAAATGATCGCCAACCGTTGCATAAAACAGTGCGAGAATTGCGCGGTCAGTTGGTTCCCTATTTCCACGATGTGCCGCATGGGGCGGTGATGCAGCAAGCGCTTGTGCGTATTGAATCTGTTGAGGACATCCAGCGCGCGCTCACCTTCTGGCTGGCGATGGCTGAGTGATGATGTTATTTACTCGACGATGCCATAGCGCAGGGCCAACACCGCCGCCTGCGTGCGATCTGAAACGCCTAATTTGGTGAACAGGGCGCTCACATAATTACGCACTGTGCCATCGGAAAGGTGCAATTGTAAGGCAATTTCTGCATTCGAGAAACCATTAGCAATTAACTGCAACACTTCGCGCTCGCGCTCGCTCAGTTCTTCCGCCAACAGCGAATCGGGCTGGCTCATGTTTTCATGCGCGATATGCTTGAACAGTTTGCCCGCTACCACCGGATCAACGTGTGTTTTCCCGGCGACAGTATCTTTGATGGCCGGGATGAGTTTATCGCGCGGGGTGTCTTTGAGCATGTACCCGGCGGCCCCGCTCCGAATGGCGTCAAAGACCCATTCGTCGGCATCATATGTGGTGAGCACTAAGACCCGTGTGCCTGGCAGTTGTTCGCGGATGGTTTGCGTGGCCTGAATACCGTTCATAACCGGCATTTTCAAATCCATCAGGACGAGGTCCGGTTTGGTGGCCTGCGCCAGTTCAATCGCCTGTGCCCCATTCGCCGCCAAACCAACCACTTCGATTTCCTCATCGGTACTCAGAATCGCTTCCAATCCATCGCTCACAATGGCCTGATCATCGCAGATTAAGACCCGTATCATATTCCTACCTCAATGGATAACCTGACTGTCGTGCCCTGTCCCGGTGTTGTCTCTAATTCCAATATACCGCCGACCATTTCGGCGCGTTCGCGCATCCCCTGAATACCAAAGCGCTTTGTGGTTTTATGCGTGGTGAGATCAAAACCTTGACCATCGTCAGCAACCGTCAGGATTAGCTGTGAATTGAACTGCCCCAGCCTGACCGTTAAATTTTTTGCATTCGCATGAGTGGCGACATTGGCTAAGGCTTCCTGCGCAATGCGATAAACGGTTTGCTCGATGTCGGGCGTTACAATGCCTAATCGATGCGCAATGTGGACATTGAGTTTCAAACCGCTACGCGAAGCGGTGGATTCGGCCAGGTGGCGAATTGCTAACGCCAAACCTAAATCTTCCAGGGGGCTGGCGCGTAAATCTTGCAACACCCGTCGGGTTTCGGTCAAACCGGAGCGGGTGACTTCAATCGTTTTTTGCAGTCGCTCATGTACTTGTTCCGGTTTAGTATCCCACAAAGCGTTGATCGCTTCCAACTGCACCGCTACCGCGCTTAACGTATGCGCCAGGGTGTCATGCAGTTCGCGCGCCAAACGGTTGCGCTCGCGGGTTGTCGCCAGTTGTTCAAGCGTTGCTGCATGGTGGGTCAACTGCCGATTCGCGGCTTCCAAAGCCTGACGCTGTTCGCGTTGGCCGCGCATGACCCGCCCCACCAGCCATCCGATCATCATAAACGTGATCAATCGGAAGATCATGGAACCTGTAACCAGTACCGACTCAAATGATTCATGGCTGATCATGAGCGAAACGATTAGCACATTTAACAGGGTAATGCCCAGGCTAAACCAAACCACCTGTCGGAAACGATATTGCCACGCGATGATCACTACTGGCAGTAACAAGACAATCATGCTTCCCCAGGTCTGCAAAGCGAGGATACTTTCGACAGGCAGTTTAGAGTCATTGTTGTCCGACAAAACCTCTGCTTGGGTTAACAAGGGGCCGATGCCAGCAACGAGTAGGGCGATAGCCAGCAACCAATGTTCATGTTTGTCGCGTAAAGCTGGCAAGGACAAAATGAATATTAACAACGCCGGTTCAATCAGTTCGAAAATCCGTATGGTGGTATCGGGGCTGGCAATACGTGTCAATGTAAACACGACAGCAAAGGTCAAACGAAGCCCTGTGAAGAAGCGAAAGACGTTTAATAATCCGGGTTCAAGCCTTGAATTTTCCATACTCTGATCTTATCTGGATTAGCCGCAAAAGGACATTGATGGGCGTCACCGTCCTATATGACGCCCGTCATACATTGCCCCCACGAGTCATGACACGGCAGAAATCAGGTCATGACGCGCATCACTAGCAGCCGGTGTTCCGCTCAGGTTAAAGTCTAAGGTAGGCGCGTGATGAGCGTTCCTTGTCATGAATACCAAGCTATCAGAGGACAATCTAGCTATGACCAGCCCCTTTGTCATTACCCGTAATCTCGTCAAGCACTATGATACGCCCAATGGTGAGTTAGAAGTGCTGCGGGGCATCGATCTTGAACTCCGGCGCGGTGATTTTGCCGCGATTGTTGGCCCGTCGGGGGCGGGCAAAACCACCCTGTTGAACATGATCACTGCGGTTGATAAACCGACCAGGGGTGAAGTGATCGTCGGGGATAAATCTGTGGTGCAGACTCCGCAGCCCCAATTGACCAAATGGCGCGCAAAAAACATCGGTATCGTATTTCAGTTTTTCCAACTGCTGCCCACGATCTCGGTGGTGGATAATATTGTTTTCCCGATGGATTATGCCAATGTGCATAAACCTGCCCAGCGCCGCGATTATGCCCTGAGTTGGTTAGCGCGGCTGGGTATCGAAGATCAAGCCGAGAAACGTCCCGATATGCTGTCCGGTGGGCAGCAGCAGCGCACCGCGATTGCGCGCGCGTTGGCGAACAATCCGCCCTTGATTATCGGGGACGAACCCACGGCCAATCTGGATCGGATGAGTACCGAAAACGTCTTCAACATTTTTCAAGAACTGGCCGATCAGGGCGCGACTGTGGTTATCACCACCTACGACCGTGATATTGTTGCCAATATTCCCATTGTCTATGAACTGCAAGATGGCAAATTGAAGGAAATCAAAAGCGGCAAGCGGATGTTGGTTTAACCTACCCCTGAATTAACCACAACAGCGAATGAGGATAAGCATGAATCGATCAACTTTTCGGAAAATCTGGGGCGACCTATGGACCCGCAAAGGCCGCACCCTGCTCGTTTCACTCAGCATTTTTATCGGCGTGGTCGGTGTTGTTACGTTGATTACGGCGGGCGACTTGCTGGTCAAACAGCTTCAGGAAGACATTCAAGAATCTGAACTGCCGATGATCAGTATGTTTGTGAATGTTCCGCCGAGTGTGGGGGACGTTGCCCTTGATAATCAAACCTATATCACCGATTTAAAAGCTGCTTTCCCTGACATCACGGCGGCGGAAGGCGAAGCGAACAATCCGGTCTACTGGAAATTTACAGATGAGGGGCGTTTCCGCGAAGCTCGGCTGTTTTCGTATACCCAATTTTTCCCCGACAAAGTCCTGGAACCCATGCGGTTGGTTGAGGGGGAATATCCGCAGCCGGGACAAGCGCAGATCGCGGTTGAGCAGCGCATGGCGGAAGATTATGATTTTGAAGTCGGTGATGTGATTGATCTGCGTATCTTGGGCGTTGAAGGTATTCCCACGGAGCAGTGGACCATTTCGGCCATTGTCTTTCATGCCTATAACGATGCCAGCAGTCTCGCCATGTATGCTCCTTACGATGACGCGGAAATGATCACGGGCATTGAAGGGATCAATACTCTGGCTCTGCGCTTGACTGATTTTGAAACCGCTAAAACTTCGCGCGAACAGATGCAGTTGTATTGGACGGAGAATACCCCTTATTCGGCGCTCTTTGCGCTGGCGCAAGACCCCGCCCAAAATCAGGCGCTTGAGGGGACAAAACAGTTTCAACAGATTCTATCGGCCCTGGCGATTGTAGCGATGCTGGTGTCCGGTTTTCTGGTCTTGAACGTTGTCAGCAACCTCGTGACCGAGCAACGGCGGCAAATCGGCGTGATGAAATCGCTCGGCGCGACACGTTCGGAAACATTTGTCATCTACGCCGGGATTGCGGTGTCCTATGGTCTGATCGGCATGATCCCCGGTGTGTTGGCCGGGATTCCATTAGGCTATGAAATGGCGAAGATTATTGGTGATTTTGCCAATACCTTGATCGACTCATTTGAAATTTCTGTGCCCGCCGTTGTCTTGGGCATAACGCTTGGTTTAGCTGTGCCGATTATCTCCTCGATCATCCCGGTGTATTTTGGCACGCGCGTTTCAATTCTCGAAGCCATGACCGATCTGGGTCTTGGTGGCAACTATTCCATCGGCGTTCTGAACCGGTGGATCAAGTCATTGCCACTCCCGTTAAACCTCAAGCAGTCATTCAACAATCTGGTGCAGAAAAAAGCACGATTGGCGCTCACCGTGATCACGCTGACTTTGGCGCTGACGGCGTTTATGGGTGTTTCGGCGGTTTTTGTGCGCATTAATGACGTGTTGCAGGAATTGTTGGATCAGTTTGAGTTCCAGGCAATTTTCGAAACGACGGAAAGCCAGGAATTTGAAGTGATTGAAGCGTTGATCATGGAAAACGTGGCAGGCATCAAGGAAGTTTATCCCGGTTCGGGTTCTATCGTCCAACTCGAAGGGTATGTGTCGCCGCAGAGTGAAACCAACCAGGTGATGGTGATGGGGGTTGTCACTGACCGGGGGATTGATGAAGATACTTTCTCCGAGGGGCGGGGTTGGCTGGATGATCCTGATCGCAAGGGAATTGTGATGTCCAAGGAAATTACCAAAGAAATTGGCAAAACAGTGGGTGATTTCGTGACCATCAGCGCCAATGGACAAAGTTTAGACCTTGAGATCATCGGAATCCTCAACTTCCCATACCCGATTAACATGATGAATTGGAAAGACCTGTCCCAGTTCACCGGTTTTACGCTGGGCGCACCGACCCCCGATCAATATTTCACCGCGATTGCTGTTGAGGACTATAGCGGTACTCTTCCCGCCAGTCGGATGACTGCCTGGGGCATTGGGGCGCAAACCGCCGCGTATATTGAATTGCTGGATGGTGCGCCCCTATCACCTGGCAAACCAGGGGTTATGATCTCCGAAGCGGCGGCCAGTAATGGTGATTATGCCGTTGGTGATGAAATTACAGTTGTGGCGGGTGCGTGTTTAGAAACTGCCGCCGCCACGTTGGTATCAGATTCAACGGATGATTGCACCGCTACCCTGCCCATTGTCGGTATCTTTGCGCTTCCGGCGCAAATGGCCGAGGCACAACTCCCGCCCGATCTGGTAGCCTTCTTTTGGCAAGACCTTGCCACATTGGAAGGCATCAGTCTTGAAGGTAAACCTGTGCCCAATGCCTTCTATGTGCTGTCTGAGGATGTTGATCCCAACGCACGCGAAGTGGATGAGTTGATCGATCAAATCAATGACACGTTGGTCGATCATGGTATTACGGCGTCATTTATCAATATGGTAGAAATCTCCGACATGGCCTCGGATGCCATTCTCAGCATTGGGATCATCCTTAACTTAGCCTCCTTGGTGATGGCGGCGGTTGGGGCCATTGGGTTGATTACCACGCTGTCGATTGCGGTTTTTGAGCGGCAGAAGGAAATCGGCGTGATGCGTTCGGTAGGCGCAAAATCACCGACCATCATCGTGCAATTTTTGGTGGAAGGTGTGCTCGTGGGCATCCTGGCCTGGATCATTGCTGCGCCGTTGAGTGTGGGTTTGGCCTGGGCATTGACTGAAATCCTGCCGTTTGGCGACTTCATCGAATTTGCCTATCCGCCAATCCTGCTGCCATTCGGTTTCATTGGCATCCTGATCATTGCCACGATTTCGAGTGTGTGGCCGTCGGTATCTGCCGCGCGCAAAACCGTCTCGGACATTCTACGCTACCAATAACAACAACTTCTACGCGCGCATTGTTCGCTTGAGCGATGCGCTGGTTAACAGAAAAGGGACAAGATGGACAAGCTGATTTCACTGCAAGCCGTACAAAAAACGTACAAAATCAAAGGCGGGCTGATTCATGCCTTGCGCGGGGTGGATTTCGAGGTTGCACAAGGCGAATTTGTCGCCCTGGTGGGGCCATCCGGGAGCGGCAAAAGCACGCTGATCAATATGATCACCGGCATTGACCGACCCACCAAAGGCGAAGTTTACGTCGCCGGACAACGCCTGACGCATATGGGCGAGGATCGTGTGGCCGGGTGGCGCGGCAAAAATGTGGGTGTTGTGTTCCAGTTTTTCCAACTGCTGCCTTCGCTCACCGTCATGGAAAACGTGATCATGCCGATGACCTATGCAGGAACATATTCCGGTAGACGCCAAGAACGCGCCCTGGAATTGCTCGATTTAGTAGACCTTGTTGACGTAGCCGACAAGTATCCCAGCCAGGTATCCGGCGGGCAGCAGCAGCGAGCGGCGATTGCGCGCGCGCTAGCCAACGATCCGCCATTGATCGTGGGGGATGAGCCAACCGGCAACCTCGATTCGGTCTCGGCGGGGCTGATGTTTGCCTTGTTCGAAGACTTGGTGGCGCAGGGCAAAACAATGGTTATGGTCACACATGACAAAGACTTGGCCGGTAAAGTGCCGCGTGTGCAGGAAGTGCGCGATGGTCTCCTGTTGGATTCGTCCGAGGTCGATGATCGATTGCTGGTCCGTGCTTGATTCTAGAGCTTGGATGCGTGTTGGTGGGGGTGTCATAAACGTAGCTAGCGGAAAAATCTTGTTGTTTTTCGAATTTTAATGCCACGTTTCTATGTTATCATTACGCGAGTGGCAAACGATTTGACGCAACAAAGGATATTTTTAGGATGACAACCCCCATTTTTGATAACCTGAAAAATACACATGATCTGCGCCTGAATAAGTGGGGACCGTATTCCAAACGTTATATGGGTATTTCCCATATCCCCGATCCCACTGCCGGATTGCGCTTTGATTTAGCGGTGTTTCCCGGTTTGTACCGGCGCAAAGTGAACGTGCC
>JAFGJA010000029.1 GCA_016929355.1 Anaerolineae bacterium
ATCATCAAAGAATTATTTGTCGCATTTGATCGCGCCAGCATACCGGCTATCGGCTTGAAAGACGTTCAACTCGCCCAGGACGTGTATCCCGATAGTGGTTTTCGCCCGATGGGTGACATCGACATTCTGATTCACAAACAGGATTACCAGAAAGCAGCCTATTGCATGGCGCAGTTGGGCTATGAGCCGTTGCCCTGCTCGCATCCGACTTTCATCCTCAAATATGGCTGGAGTCATCTATTTCACCGGGCCAGTGACAATAGTTGGGTGGATTTGCAGTGGAATATCTGCCAAATCGAATGGGATGTTTCTCAGGAAGGCAATTTTGACTTTGAGATTAACCGGGTGTGGCGCAATGCAGTGCCCATGATCATTGATGAGCAGCAAGTCATGGTCCCCAATCCCGAAGACATGTTTTTCCATCTTTGCGTCCACCTCGAAGGTCATGGTTACGGTGAACTGATTCTGTTCTGTGATATTGTCGAACTTTTGCGCCATGATGATCACCCACTGGATTGGGCCTACATCGTTGATCTAGCGCGGAAACACAAGGTCGAGGGAACGATTTATTATGTGCTGTACCTGGTAAACCGCCTGTTCCGCGTGCCCGTACCAGCATCCGTCTTGAATGATCTCAACCCCGGTTATTTCAAAGCCAATCTCTTTGGCGCGCTGTTTGGCAACCTGACCCGCTTGCACATGCTGCTCGATGACATCCACCGGGCCACCGTCCCACCGAACAACGTGATGCGCGACTTTGAAGCGATCACCCGGCAGCAAGCTACCAGCGCCATGCAAATCTTCCGCGAGATCGATCAATTAGTGTCCGCGTTTCAGGCGCAGAATCAACACCTGATCATTTTGAATGGCACGCCCTCCGAGAAAATTTTTCCCGTGCCCAAACTAAACCCCTTTGCCGAAATTCGCTTGTTCATCTTGGAACAGGATGTGCCCGCCATGCAAGCGGCGTTATCCAACTGCCAATTCCAGACAGCAGGCTCCCCGGATCAACCGCAGTATAGCAAAGAATGGGCACTTATCACCCGCGATCCGGCGCTGGCCAACCACCCGGCCCGCGTGCGGATGCAGATCGCATTTAGGCAGCCCAATGCCGATCTGTTCCAACCCCCAATGCACACCAGCGCCTCGACGCGCACTATCGCCCTTGATCTGATCCGATCAGGCGTTGCCCGCAACGGTCAATCAGCGACGACCATCACGGTTCCGCTTACGATTGTGCCGCTTTCCCCGGAAGATATGGTGTGTTATTTCAGCGCCCAATTGGGCCGCAAACAACAAAACCGCTTATTCGAACTCGTCAATGTGTTGGAAGTATTCCGGCAAGCTGCCGACCTCGCGCTTGACTGGTCGCAGGTCATCACCCAGGCTGACCGAGCCGGGATCAGCGCCGCCGTTCAACAGGGCTTGTTAGCGGCAGGTGAAGTCCTGGCCGCCGATCAACTTACCTCGCCTGCATTAAATACATGGTTGCAAGCCAGCGCCCCGCCCCGCATCCTGGCATGGGCGCGCTATGGTCCCGACTCATTTGAAACCCGGACGAGCAGCTTCCGAGGCTTATTCTTTTACATGATTACCTTGCTCTCGATCACGGGCATAGTGGCTAAGTTCCGTTATGTGCTGCGTTCCCTCTTTTGGCCGCAAAACAAGCGCTGGATTCTGCCCGCATTGGTCCTACAAGGGGTCAAAGGGTGGCTGATGTTTTCAAATAAAAACATCACGAGCGAAGATATTGTTTTCTGGATTGATCCCGAATCACGCTTAGAAACTGAGGTTGAAACGAATTAGCGTTATGGAGCAGCAATCCCGTCAAATTTTCAAAAATACCCTTGTATTAGGTATTGCTGATCTCGTGACCCGCTTGGGCGGCATGGTATTGTCCTTTTTCATCGGGCGGCTGCTGGGCGCAGATGGCTTAGGCGTCTATTCAACAGCGGTGGCATATTACGCATTGTTGATTCTCGCAGGCAGTATGGGGGCTGAAAATTTTCTCATTCGTGAAATTGCTAGAAATCTGACCGAGACAAGCCGCTATGTTGTTAATACCAGCCTGATCAGCGTCACCGCCTCGGTCCTGATTGCCCTTGCGTTTTTCTTCGTGCTCCCCTATCTGGGATACTCTGACGATCTCACCCTGGGCATGTATCTGATTATTCTGGCGACAGTGCCGGGGATGTTAAGCGCGCTTCAAAATGCCGTGTTTGTCGCCCATCAACGGGTAGAATTTGTCATGTATACCCGCGTGGTAGCGACGACCATCACCATCGGCCTGGATTATTATTTGCTGAAAAACGGCTACAGCGTCGCTAATCTATTGGCCGTTTTTGTGGGCGGCGAATACCTGACGATGGTGTTTTTCTACGCCTTCATTAGCCGCCACATCACCCGCTTGCATTGGACCTTTGATTTTCCGTTTGTCCGCCAGTTGCTCTCGGAGATCAAAACCTTCGCCGCGCTATCATTGTTGGGTGGGTTGATGGCTCGCCCCGAAATTATCATCTTGTCCATTGTGCAAAATGAAACCGAAACCGGGTTTTACAGCGCGGCGATCAAACTGGTGTTGTTCTGGCAATTTATCTCCCAGATTTTTATGACCAACGTCTATCCGGTGCTCAGTCAGGCGTTCCATGTGGGAGATCGCAATTTCCAGATCATCCAGGATAAAGCGATCAAATATCTCTTAGCCCTCTCCTTGCCCCTGATGGCTGGCTTGATTGCGGCGGCGGAACCGCTCATCCGGCTGATTTATGGTTCAGAATTCGAACCGGCGATCCTGGGACTGCGCATTTTAGCCATCAGTATTCCGCCGGTGTTTGTAAACGCGGTATTTTGGCGTGTATTGGTCGCCCGCGATCACCAAAATCTTGTCTTTCAAGCGCGCGTGATCACTTTATTTTTCCGATTCATTGGTGGCTGGCTGCTCATTACCTGGGGAGGAGCCAACGGTGCTGCCGCGATCTTTGTCCTCGGATCGGGTTTTGACATGATCTTATTTATCTACTATCTCTGGCGCGAAGATATTCGGATCAACTTAGTCCGCCTGAGTTGGCGTTTTGCGCTGGCTTCATTGGGCATGGGAAGCATAGCGTGGTTTTTAGGTCAATACATACAAGTCTGGTGGATCGTGCCGGTAGCGGCGGTCATCTACACCATCTTGATTGTGGTCTTAAAGGCTTTCTCAGTAGATGACATGGCTTTGTTTCGCAAAGTCCTGCGCCCGGCCTCATCTGGAGCAATCAATGAGCACACAAGCTGATCAGTTGTCGGTTGTGATCATTACCCGCAACGAAGAAAAGAATATTGCGCGAACGCTCGAATCCGTGCTGCACGCTGTCGAACACCGCCCGCCCACCGAAATTATAGTTGTTGATTCGGCCTCGCAGGATCAAACGATTGAGATTGCCAAACAATACCCGGTCAATATTGTACGCTTGCATCCGTCATGGGTGATGACGGCGGCAGCCGGACGTTATATCGGCACATACTACACCCAAAGCGATCTCATCCTGTACCTTGATGGCGATATGGAATTCTTCAAGGAATGGTTGGATGATGCCTTGTCGTTCATGGCCGCCCATCCCGATGTAGTCGGTGTGAGCGGCATTGTTCAGGATGTTCACCTTGAGGATGGGCAGATTATCGCCAAACAAGCTCCGGTCATCAAACCAGCCAGCGAACCCATGCCGGTAAAACACTTCGGCGGGGCGGCCCTTTATCGACGGGTCGCATTGGAGCAGGTTGGGGGATTTAATCCTTATATCGTTTCGGACGAAGAACCCGAACTGTGCATTCGCCTGCGCCACGCCGGATACACCCTGATCTTGCTGCCGCGCAAGGTTTGCCATCATTACTGCATCCCACAAAAATCGCTGCTGGGGCATTTGCGCCGTGCCAAGATGAATTATTTTCTGGGGTTCGGTCAAATCCCCCGCTATCACCTGGGAACCCCACTGTTCCGGCAATATCTGGTTGAGCGCGGATCGTATCTGGTCTATTTGCTGGCGATGGTGATTACCGTCATCACGTTTTTGCTCACGTTGCTCTCTGGCAACCTGCTATTCTTTGGAACCTGGCTAGTCATCGTGATCGCCTTTCTGCTGGTCTATCTGATCAAAAAACGCAGTCTGCGGGCGGTAGCTCTTGGTCTTCTTTTTGAAACATTGACTGCGCTTAATGCCGTGCGTGGTTTTTTGCGCACCCCCATCCCGCCGGAAGACTATCCTACTGATGCTGAAATCATTCAGGTTCGGTATCACCGAGGCAAGCTCGCATGAAAATCTTGATGTGCAACAGCTATTATTATTTGCGCGGGGGTATCGAGCGCTATTTCTTCGATCTGGCGGAAATCCTGACCGCGCACGGGCACGAGGTCATTCCGTTCAGTATGCACCACGAGCGCAATTTTGCCAGCGAATACGCCCGGTATTTTGTCAGCGAAATCGACTTTCCGCGCTTGATGCGAGACAAAGCGAGCCTGCTGACCAAACTCAAAGCAGTTGAACGGGTGATCTATTCACGCGAGGCAAAACAACGCATCGCGCAACTGATCAAAGATACCCAACCGGACATCGCGCATGTGCATGAAATTGCCGATGAAATATCCCCCTCGATCCTGCCCGCGATCAAGCGCGCAGGCATTCCGATTGTCCAAACACTGCACGAAGGCAAGCTGCTCTGTCCAAATACTGAATTTGTGTGCCGGGGTGAGATATGTGAGCGCTGCAAAAAACGCAAATTCTATAACGTTGTGCGGTATCGCTGCAAAAGAGATTCGTTAGCGGCCAGTATGCTGGCGTGTCTAGAAGCGTACATTCATCGCGGGCTAAAGATTTACGAAAACTCAGTTGACGTTTTCCTGACACCAAGCCAGTTTTTACAGAACAAATTCGTTGAATACGGTTTTGATGCGGATGTCCGGCATCAACCCGCCTTTGTTGATCCTGCCGATTTTAGTCCCAGTTATGAACCCTCGGATTACTTCATGTATTTTGGCCGCCTTGTGCGGATCAAGGGCGTGCCAACGCTGCTCGCAGCGATGCAATGGGTCAACAGCACATCCGCCAAACTATTGATCATTGGCGAGGGCGAATTAGACGCCTCGCTCAAAGCTTACGCCCAACAACACGGCCTCTCGAACGTCTCGTTTTTGGGGTATCTCAATAAACCCGACCTGATTCCCTTGATCCAGCGCGCCGCTTTCACCATCCTGCCCTCCGAGTGTTACGAAAATTATCCCTATGCCGTGATCGAATCGTTCGCCTGTGGTACACCGGTCATTGGCGCGCGGATTGGGGGCATCCCGGAACTGATCAAAGATGGGGAGAACGGTTTACTGTTTGAGAGTGGCAATGCGCGCCAACTGGCCGAAAAGATTCAATATATGCTGGATCACCCTGATGTGGCGATAGAAATGGGGCGCAAGGGGCGGCAGCAGGTGGAAACTGTCAATAATCCCCAGACACACTACGAGCGCATCATCGCGCTTTATGAATCGCTGTTATAGCGGATTGGTTGCCTATCGTGTTTTTCTCGTTGAGGAGTGAATAATGAAAATCGCAATTGTGGGGCATAGAGGGATACCGGCGAACTTCGGCGGGTCCGAAACCGCCGTCGAGGAGATCGGTGAGCGGTTGGTGCAGGCGGGCCATGAGGTGATTGTGTATTGTCGCCGCCACAACTCGACCACCGATGCCAAAATGTATAAAGGGATGGAACGGGTGGTCCTGCCCTCGATCAATACGCTGAGTCTGGATATGCCCAGCCACACCTTTTTATCCATCTGGCATCTGATTTTGCGTAAAAAAGTAGACATTATCCATTTTCATGGCGTGGGCAATGCGCTGTTTTTCCCCATGCTGAAATTATTTTCCCGCAATAAAACCTTGCTGGTGGTCGATGGCCCCGATTGGGACCGGCCTAAGTGGGGCCGTTTGGCGCGGTTGGCGCTCAAAACGTCGTTCCCCTTAGCGGTGCGGTTTGCGGATACGATCATCTCGGATAACCGCCCGGTGCAGCGTCTTTTCCGCGAGGAATTTGGGCGCGAAACCGATTATGTGGTGTATGGGGCCAATACAAAATCCATCGATACGACAATTGAACTGGAAAAACACGGCCTGGAACCGGACAACTATATGATCCAGGTCGCGGCAATTGTGCCGGATAAGGGCGTACACTTGCTGGTGGAAGCCTACGAACAACTGGAAACGGATATGCCGCTCGTGATCGTGGGCGATACGCCTTACACGACAGAATACAAAGCGAAAGTGATGTCCACCAAAGATAAGCGCATCAAGTTCCTGGGCTATATCTATGGCGAACGTTACCGCGAACTCGTCGCCCATGCTTACGCCTATGTGCATCCTTTGATTGTCGATGGCACATCCCCCGCGCTGTTGCAAGCGATGGCGTTGGGCAAGTGCATCATTTCGACGGATTTGCCCGAAACAATGGGTGTAATTCAGGATGTGGCGCTTCCGTTCAAGAGTCAGGATGTGGCGGATTTGCGGGACAAATTACAGTACGCGCTCGATCATCCCGACGATGTAGCCAATTATGGGCGGTTAGCCTTGCAGCGCATCAACGAACGTTACAACTGGGATGTTGTGACCAGGCAATATGAAGCCCTTTCGTTCAGAACGTTGGGCTTGCCCTATGATGAAGCGATCCTGGATGCAGAGTCGGGGGAAGTCGCCCCATAAATTTGAAGTATACCGCCGGTTGACCCCGCCCCATCGCAGCCGCCCATCACCGCCCAGGGGTTCACGGTATCTCAGCTAACAACGGTTAGCCAACATACGAGATAGTCGTTATGAACTTGAAACCCATTCCGATACTCATCACCTGGGACGTTGATCCCTCGCCCGAAGTGCCTCTGGCAGCGCGGCAGCGTTCGTTAGACGTGACGCTTGATATGTGCCGCGATCTGGCGATCCCGACCACCTTTTTTGTCACCGCTAACGCTGAACAAGCCCAACCCCCTGTTTTAGCCCGGATGCAAGCTGAAGGGCATCAGATCGGGTGTCATGGGCTGACCCATACCGATGAGGAAGAATATGATCGGATGCCGGCGGCGATGCAGCGCGAGTATATCGAAAAGGCAACGCAAAAATTGCAGCAGGGCAGTGATACACCGATCCGTGTGTTCCGCAGTCCGCGCCTGAAAACGTCACACACCACGCTCTCGATCCTGGCTGAATACGGCTATGTGGCCGATAGTTCGGTGTGTTCGCAGCGTATGGACCTGATCAGTTCGAATCTGATCAACCGGGACTGGCTGTTCGCGCCGCGCTGTCCGTACCATCCACACCACGAAAACGCATTCAAAAAGGGTGATTTGCCACTCTGGGAAGTGCCGGTTTCCGCCGTTGCCATCCCGTTCATTTCAGCCTTTTTGAGCGTGTTTGGCCTGACCTTTATGAAAGGGGTTTTCCGCCTGCTCTATGCAGAAGCCCAACGCACCGGGAAGCCTATCGTTTATCTGGCCCATCCGATTGAATTCACCGCCAAATGGATGCAGCCGCTTACGCTCAAAACGCTGTCCCCGGCTTATATCCGCACGCACGGTTTGATTATTCGCAAAAAATTATACCGGTTGCAAAATGACGCCTGGCTGGAAGCTACCCGCCAGTTATTCGCTTACATGGCCGCGCGTCCGGGGGTGCAATTTATGACGGTAGGCGCATACGCTGAAAGCCAAGTAGAGAGGTCTGTATCATGAGTCACAGCAAATGGTCGCACGGGTACTGGCTCCTGATTCTGCTGCTGATGAGTGGGGTTGTGCCACTTGCCCCGCTCATGCCAGCCAGCGCGCAATCGCCCAAGAGCTTTACGATCACGTTTGACGCAATGGATTATGCGGATCGGACCTTAATCGGCCCGGAGTCGTCGGTGCGTTATTACTTCGTGCCGCCGGAGTATTGGGCGCTCACCCCGGAGAGCTATGTCGAACTTAACGTCGATTACACCGTGGGCGCACTGGACCTGCCCCTGATTTCAACGCTGCAAGTCATACTCAATGACACCGTCTTACACACCGAGAAATTATCCACATCGTCTTTAGTGACGCTGCAAATCCCCATTTCCCAGGCAGCACTTGATCAATTGGCTGAACATACCACGCAGACGCTTGAATTGGTCTTTACAGTGCCGCAAGACTGCGAGGAAGCGATCCTGAAATCGCTGGTGATCAAAAGCTCCTCGCTGTTTCATTTCGTCTATGAGGAAATTCCCCTGCGGTTGGAGTTAGCCGACTATCCCGCGCCCATTTACCAATCCCAATCATTTGATCAGGGCGCGGTTCGGTTTATTTTGCCCGCGCAGCCTACCGCCGCCGATTTGAATGCTGCCGCGATGATTGCGGCCCGGTTAGGGCAATTATCCGCCCTGCAACTGCCAATGGAAGTCACCCTGGCGTCTGAACTACGATCCTATACGCAGTTTGATGATCACCTGATTCTCATTGGACAACCGGAGAATCTGCCGCTCCTGCATGAACTTGATTTGCCTGTGCCGCTTGTTGAACAGCCAGCAGCGCTGCCAGACGATATACCTGAAACAAGCACTGCCGATCCCGGCGAGTTGTCAAACCCGTATGTTTTCGCGGTTGATGGGGTAGAAATCTCCCCCGACTATGGCATTGTGCAGGCGGCGATCTCGCCCTGGAACGCGAACCGCGCCGCGTTGGTCGTCACTGGTTTGACCGAAACGGCGGTGCTGCGCGCAGCCCAGGCGATCAGTACCGAGCAGCAGTCGCCCGGTATATGGGGCGATTACGCCATCGTGCAGGATACGTATCCGCTTGCTGATACGGTTTCGTTCCCAACCGGCGATACAGCCTTCACAGCGCTGGGCTATGACAACGAAACGATCACGCTCACACTGGCTAACTTTGATGTGAATTTCATTATTCCACCGGGCCGCGAACTCGATCAGGATTCGTACTTATCGCTCCACTTCTCGCATAGTTCGGCGTTTAACGCGCTCGATTCCACCCTGGAAGTCAGCCTGAATGGGGTATCCATTGGCAGCGTGCGGCTTGACGACACCAATCTCACTGATCATTGGGCACAGTTTCCACTGCCGCCCGTGGTCACACAAGCCGGGGCCAATCGCCTGCGCCTGTCCGTCAATTCGGACACTGAAGAATTGTGCCACTACTATATGAATGACCGGTATTGGCTCACCGTGTTCAGCGATTCACTGTTGCATTTCAACTACCGCGCCAAAGATACAACGCTTGATCTGAGCCAATATCCGTATCCGCTCAATAATCAGGCCACCTTGCAAAACATCGTGTTTGTGGTATCACCCGCACCAACCGTGACCGAGATCGCAGGCATTATCACGTTGGCGGCACAATTGGGCAGCGCCACGGACGGCCCAGGTTTTGCGCCCCAGGTCATTTTGGGATCGGCGGCATCAGTGGCATCAGAGGCGGAAATGGACGCCTGGGCGGATTATGACCAGATTGTGATCGGACTGCCGACTGAAAATGCGTATCTGGCGGTGCTCAATGACGACCTGCCCCAGCGATTCCAGCCGGGCACGAATCAAGTCATTCAGGAACTCGATTTTTCGATCTACCAGCTATCGCCTGATATGAGTCTGGGTTATGTGCAGTTATTGCCCGCGCCAGCCGACCCCACCCATACGATTCTGGTCATCACCGGTACAACACACGAAGGCATCGGCTGGGTGGTGGATGCGTTGCTGGATGCCGATCTGCAAGCGCAGCTTGCCGGGAATCTGGTCTTGATCCGCGAGCGGGAAGTGCGCAGCATTGACACACGCGGCGAGTCGGCCCAGGAAACCAGCTCAAACAGCCAACCCACCACGATCCCAACCGCCATTAGCCCAATGCTGCCAACAGCAACCATCACCGCGCAGTCACCCATGTTCACAACACCACGCGCACCTACCAACGCACCAGCAACCATAGCGGTAACATCCAGTCCATTAACCCCAGCAGTGCTGGCCTATGAAACATCTACAAGCGAATATGAACACCCAACCTGGCTTATCGCGCTTTTAATTGCGAGCGTTGTTGTTATTGCCATTGCCGTCACGATTGTCGTTCTCCAGATGCGACATTAAGCGTGCCGTGCGTGATCTGAGTCTAGTTATGGTTTAAGGAGCCTTGATGACCGATCAGCCTGCCAAACCCGACTTTTTCGTCCATGCCACAGCCGTTGTGTCACCAGACGCCACCATTGGCCGGGGGACATCGATCTGGCTGCATTGTCAGGTGCGCGAGAATGCACACATCGGGGAAAACTGTATTCTGAGTAAAGGAGTATATATCGATTACGGCGTAACGATTGGGAACAATGTCAAGATTCAAAACGGTGTATCAGTTTATCATGGTGTGACGTTGGAAGATGGTGTTTTTGTTGGCCCCCATGCGTGTTTCACCAATGACCTGTATCCGCGTGCCATCAACCCGGATGGATCGCTGAAAAAAGCCGACGATTGGGTCGTGAGTGAAACAGTGATCTGTTATGGAGCCGCGTTAGGTGCAAATTCGACGATTCGCTGTGGCATCACGATTGGGCGCTGGGCCATGGTCGGCGCGGGTTCCGTCGTGACCCGTTCTGTACCAGACTATGGTTTGGTGGTGGGCAATCCGGCGCGCTTGATCGGGTATGTGTGTATGTGCGGCGCACGGCTGCAAGCGCAGCCTGACAACGTGTACGAGTGCCCCGCCTGCCATACCCAAATCACGATCACGCCGGATAACACACATTTGCGCAAACAGTAACCTTTGACCACACTTTGAGGAGCGTTACATGATTTATATCGCCAAACCCTACATCGGGGAAGACGAAAAGCAAGCTGTTCTGCGGGTGCTAGAGTCTGGCATGTTAGCACAAGGTAAACAGACAGCCGAGTTGGAAGCGCGTTTTGCCGCGCTCTGCGGTGTAAAACACGCGATTGCTACGTCATCAGGTACGGCGGCGCTGCATGTCGCGCTGCTGGCACACGGCATTGGCCCCGGCGATGAGGTGATTACCTCATCCTTCACCTTCATTGCCTCAGTTAACAGTATCCTGTTTGTCGGCGCGACTCCTGTCTTTGCCGACATCGACAGCCAAACGTTTAATCTCGATCCCGCACAGGTTGCCAGCGTGATCACGCCCCGCACGAAAGCCATTATGCCGGTTCACCTGTTTGGGCAGGCATGTGATATGGGAGCCTTGCAAGCGCTCGCGGAAAAACACAATCTGCTGATCATTGAAGATGCGTGTCAGGCCGTTGGCGCACGCTACAATGGGCAAGTGGTGGGCAGTTTCGGCACAGGCTGTTTTAGCCTCTACGCGACCAAAAATGTCACGACGGGCGAAGGCGGCATGATCACCACCGATGACGACGACATTGACGAAAAATGCCGCATGATCCGGCAGCACGGCATGAAGCGGCGCTACTATCACGAGATGATCGGCTACAACTACCGGATCAGTGATATACACGCAGCCATCGGCGTGGCGCAAATGGATCGCATTGCTGACTTCATTGCCAAACGCCAATACAACGCCACTTATATGAATGAGCACATCACCAGTGTGATCACCCCCACCATAGCGGCAGGCTGTGATCATGTGTGGCATCAATACACGATTCGCCTGGATGGGGATCGAGATCGTGATCAGGCGGTGCAGCAGTTGAATGAGGCGGGAGTCGGTACGGGCATCTTTTATCCTGTGCCCGCGCACCAACAGCCCTATTTGCAAGAGATGTTGAGTACGGTCCAGTTACCCGTCACGGAACGCATGGCAAAAGAGGTGATCTCGCTGCCGGTACACCCGCTCGTCAGCCAGGATGATCTGGAACTCATTGTTGAACAGGTGAATACGTTATGAACAAGCTACGAGCCGCCGTTATTGGCGTAGGGAGTTTGGGCCGTCACCATGCCCGCGTCTATCGTGAAATAGATGCAACCCGGTTGGTTGCTATCGCCGATCCCGACGAGGCCGCCCGCGCCCGGATCACGGAAGATACCGTCACCAAAGGCTATAGCGATTGCCTCGACATGCTGGATCAGGAGGAACTCGATTTAGTATCGGTGGTTGTGCCCACCGAGAAACACTGCGAAGTGGCGAGCGAAGTCATTCGCCGGGGAATTCATGTCCTGGTCGAAAAGCCGTTAGCCCGCCACCCGGACGAGGGGCGTCAGTTGGTTGAACTGGCAAAAGAATATGGTGTCACCTTGATGGTGGGCCATATTGAGCGATTTAATCCGGCGATTGTAGAAGTCAAACGCCGGTTGGAAAAGCAGGAATTGGGACAACTGATCAAAGTTCATGCACAGCGCATGGGACCGTATCCGGTTCGGATTAAGGATGTCGGGGTCGCGCTGGACCTGGCGAGTCATGATCTCGACATTATGCGCTATTTGCTGGACTCCCCGGTGACGCGCATTTTCGCTGAAACGCAGTGTGACCGGCGTGATACCTATGAAGATTTAGTGTCGGGGTTATTGCGCTTTGAAAACGGGGCGATTGGCGTGCTGGACATCAACTGGGTCACGCCCACCAAAGTGCGGCAGCTCATGATCCTGGGCACGCTGGGCATGTACCGCGTGGATTATCTCACGCAGGATGTTTACTGGTATCGTTGGGGCGAACTGGATGATACCAAATGGGATTCGCTGAGTACCCTACGCGGCCATAATGAAGGCAATATGGTCCAAATCTATGTCCAGAAGAAAGAGCCGTTACGGGTTGAATTGGAAGCCTTCGTCAACGCGATCCAGGAACACGGCCCATCGCCCATGTCCGGTGAGGAAGCGCTCACGGTATTGCAACTCGTTTACAAATTGCTGGAATCGGCGCAGAACAACACCTCCGTCGCCATGTGATGAGTGTCTTACCCACTTGATTGCACCATAAGATCGATTTCGCCCATAGACCAGCCCGCAAGCTGGTCTATCTTTTTGCGACTCGCGCGATCCGATAGTTCTCTTATGTTGCTCCGACCTCATTCTTATGTGGCACGAGTAGACTTATAGTTGGCAAACCAGATGTGATGGAATGAGGCGAATCGATGGACTTGAATCAATTTACAACGAAAGCGCAGCAAGCCGTATTGGATGCGCAACGGCTGGCGGAAGTCAATAACCACAGCGAACTGGAACCGGCGCATATCCTGCTTGCTTTACTCAACCAAACCGATGGGGTCGTGCCGCAGGTCGTGAGCAAAGTCGGCGCCCGCCCCGCCACGATCACGGCGGATGTGGACCACCTGCTAGCGAATCGCCCGCAGGTGCATGGGGCCACCGCGCAAATTGGCGCGAGTCGGGCGGCCATCTCGGTGCTGACTAACGCAGAAAAAGAAGCCCGCCAGATGCGGGATGAGTATGTGAGCACCGAGCATATTCTGTTGGCGCTGACCGGGGATCGCATGGTGGGCGATCTGTTGGCGCGGCACGGCGTCGATCATGATACGGTGCTGCGAGCGCTGGCCGAGATTCGCGGCGGGCAGCGTGTTACCACGCAAGACCCGGAAAGCACCTACCAATCGCTCGAAAAATACGGGCGTGATATGACCGCTTTAGCGCGGCAGGGCAAACTTGATCCGGTGATTGGCCGGGATGAAGAAATCCGGCGCGTGGTGCAGGTCCTCAGCCGCCGCACCAAGAATAACCCGGTGTTGATCGGTGAAGCGGGCGTCGGTAAAACGGCCATCGTGGAAGGACTCGCCCAGCGCATTATCAACGGCGATGTGCCGGAA
>JAFGJA010000286.1 GCA_016929355.1 Anaerolineae bacterium
CAAGAAGACCCCGGCGCGACTCTCGTTTCGCAGAACGCCGCGTTTATGGAACCCATGCGCCCCTCCGATGCACCCACTCAGGCGCGTTCGCGGCAGGTTGAAGCGGATGCGGCGGGTTATGTCGCGCACCCGGCAGGGAGTGGGATTCCCCCACGACCCGAACAAGAGGAAGTGGGCGATCTGGCCGGTGATCTGACGATCCGGTCCAGCGCGGTGGCAGGGGCGGCACAGCAGGTCGAATCCCCACGCCCGATTCCGGTTCCCCAACAGCAAACGCAAATGCCGGTTGGCTCAGATTCAGCCGCCGCCGCGCGCCAGCAGCAAACATCATCAGCCGCGCCATCCGCCCAGGTACAACCGCCCAAACAGTATCGCTTAGGCGAGTATCCCCAACCGGATTACAGCGAGGCATTTGGCGGCGCGCGCAATCATAACGCGTATCTGCGCTGGGGCGTGCGGATCGTTGTGGTGGGCATCATCTTTGGCATGTTTTTAACGCTGGTGGTGCTGCTTGGCATGATCGGCTATTACCTCTATGAAGTGGATCGCTACTCAGAGGCCGTTGCCTCGTTGACGGAACGGGCTGCCGATTTTGAAAATACTCTGATCCTGGATTCAAGCGGGATCACGCTGGCCGAATTCAGCAACCCTGATACGGGGCTGCGGACCGAAGTGCCCCTCAATGAAATTTCGCCCTGGTTGATTCACGCGACAGTTTCTACTGAAAATGAAACCTTCTATACGGACCCTGGCTTTAGCATCCTGGCGATTGTGCGGGCGGCGTTCCAGAATGTGCGCGAGGGCGATACGGTTTCGGGCGCGAGTACCATCACGCAGCAGTTAGCGCGGGCGTTGGTCCTCGAAACGGAATTTGCCTCACAGCGCACTACGCAGCGCAAAATCGTTGAGATCATTGTGGCGTCAGAAATTAAGCGTAATTACGACAAAAACGAGATTCTAGAAATCTACTTAAACGAAATCTTTTACGGCAACTTTGCCTACGGTATCGAAGCCGCCGCGCGCACGTATTTCAACAAAACGGCGGCAGAACTGAACCCGGCTGAAGCGGCATTCCTCGCCGGGTTGCCCCAATCCCCGGCAACCTATGACCCGGTGGTGAATCATGAAGCGGCGATCTACCGGATGCGGGAAGTGCTGCGCCTGATGGCGGAAGCGAATGGAACCGGCTGCATTTACATCCAGCATGACGATACAACCGGTTGGGGCGCGCCCGCCGGGAGTGGGTTGTGTGTGCGTTCTGAACAGGGGGCCGATGGTTCGTCGATCTACTATTACAAAGATACCAATACACCCGATTGGACCGAAATGACGCTCGACATCACGATGGTTGAGATCGCGTCGTTTTCGCGTCCTGCCGTTGAATACATCCATCCGCATTTCGTGAACTATGTCTGGCAGCAGCTTGAAGATGAATACGGCCCGCAGCGTATTTACAGCGCCGGTTTTCATGTTACAACAACACTCAACGAATCGATTCAGAGTGCGGCGGAGCAAGCCGTCACCAGCAATCTAGCGAGCTTGCAAGCCCAGGGCCGGCCCGCCGAAAATGCGTCGGTGGTTGTGATCCGGCCTGCGGATGGCGCGGTGCTGGCGATGGTCGGCAGCGCGGACTATCACAACGAAAGTATTGATGGACAGGTGAATGTCGCGTTTACCGGGCAGCAGCCGGGATCGTCGCTTAAGCCGTTTGTGTACCTGGCGTCATTTATGCCGGATGCCCAGGGTGACTATCTCACACCGGCTTCTGTGTTGTGGGATGTCTATACCGATTTTAATGGGTATGTGCCCACCAACTACGATGGCTACTATCATGGCCCTGAAACGGTGCGATCAGCGTTGGGGAACTCGTATAATGTGCCCGCTGTGAAAGCGTTGCAGTTTGTCACGGTGGAGCGTTTTACCGCGTTTGCCAAGAGCATTGGCTTGACATTCCCGCTTGGCGATCCGGTAGAGCGTAATGCCGGACTGCCGACTGCGCTCGGCGCGGTGGAAGTGCGCTTGTTTGATATGGTTGCCACCTATGCGATGTTGGCGAACAATGGTCAACCCGTTTACCCCTATTCCATCATAAGTGTGACGGATAATGATGGTAATCCGGTAGAGTGGATCGGGGCAGAAAAAGAGGAAAAGGTAACTGTTCCCCCAGAATACGCCTATCTGATCACCAGCATCCTATCGGATAATCAGGCGCGCGCCGAGGAATTTGGTTATGGCGCACCGATGGAACTCGCCAACAATCGCATTGCGGCGGTAAAAACCGGGACCAGCAACGATAACCGCGATGCGTGGACAGTTGGTTATACGCCGCAGATGGCGGTTGGCGTGTGGGTGGGCAATACGGATAACACGCCGGTTTACGGCCTGACCGGGTATTACGGCGCGGCTCCGATCTGGAATGAGGTGATGGAAGCGGCGCATGTTGGGTTAAATGTTAATCAGTTTGCGCGACCTTCCACTATTGTTGATCTGGAAGTATGTAACGATTCCGGTGTGCTGGCTTTTCAAGCTTGTGCTGGTCAAACACATTGGGATGTATTCGCCAGCAGTGTGCCGCCGCCCGGCCCGGAAAAGCATATTTTTACCACACTCCAGGTGGACGATTATTCCGGCAAGCTGGTTAATGAATACTGCAGTGACATGCCCGTCACCAAGACGTACTTGAATGTTGATGATGAAGCGGCGCTGGCGTGGTTGAAAACGGATGCTGGCGCAGCATGGTTAGCGGCGCGTAATGTTGAAGTCGAAAACGCGCTGCCGCCCACTGAATCGTGTCTCCCGAACGAGGCGCGGCCCGTTCTCACCATCACCTCACCGCAAGTTAATCTCACGGCGAGCGGGATTGTGCCGGTGCTAGGTACAATTTCGATGATCGATTTTAAACAATACGAAATCTTCATCGCGGCAACCCATGATCCCCAATCGTTCGATGAATTGATCGGTATGCAGGCTTCACCGCCGGCGGGGGCGAATGCATCACTGGGGCAGATCGATACAACCCGGTATGCTAACGGCCCCTATACGGTGCGTGTGATTGCCTATGATAATCAAGGTCGGGATATTACGCGCGATATTCCAATTACGATCAGTAATGCTGCCGCGCCGACGGCTGTGCCCGCCGTGCCAACGGCAACATTGGCCCCAACCCTTACGCCGGTGAGTCAGCTGCCGGTGGCGACTGACCCGGCGCAAGACCTTGGGCCAACGGCCATTCCCACCATCACGCCGACGTGGACGCTTTCGCCTACACCGTAAGGTTTGGGGACGATCCAAACTTACATCACTTAACTTTCGAGGGCGTACTGAGTGCGCCCTCAATGATCATTACCGGTCATTTATTTCACACAGCAAGGAAATTTTTATGTCGCTCGACTGGCAAGATCGTTACCGCCCACCACATGAACCGGATCGCACGCTGCGCAAAATGACCAGTGATGATATTCCGGCAGTGGTGGCATTGTTGGCACAAGTTGGCTGGACGTTTAACCCGCGTGATGTGGTCCGGTTGCTGCATTGGTCGCCGGAGGGGTGTTTTGTGCTGGCTGAACCGGGGGGCGAATTGGTTGGCTGTGTCACGACGACACCTTATGAGGCGCGGTTGGCCTGGATCGGCATGATGGTCGTCAAACCGGATTGCCAGCAGCAGGGATTAGGCGGTCAATTGATGCGCGCCGCGCTCGATTACCTGATTGCACGCGGAACCGAACGCATTATGCTGGATGCTACCGCCGTCGGACGCCCACTCTATACGAAACTCGGTTTTCGTGACATCGGCAAAGTGGAACGCTGGGAAGGCAAAGCCAGCACCTATCTCGGTCCGCGTGGGCGTGCCATGTGGCCCACCGATCTCCCCGCCCTGCTCAAACTCGATGCGGTCTTATTTGGCGTGAATCGCACGCATATCCTGACGCGCCTGATCGAAGAATTTCCCGATCTGGTCTGGGTCGATGAGGAACGGGGCCAACTGGAAGGGTATATCATGGGCCGCCGAGCGCCGAATGGTGTTCATCTTGGTCCCTGGATGAGCTGGAGCGCGGCGGCGGCGGAGCGGTTGCTGCGTGTGGCGTTTGAACAACTTCAGGGCCAGCATATCACGCTCAATATTCCCGATAGCAATGGGCAGAGTTTGATGTTGGCGCGCAATCACAATTTGCAGCGAGTCCGGCATTGCAGCCGCATGATTTACGGTGATGCTCTGTCGGTACGCGGCGAATTGTTGGCGGAATTGGCGGTGGGATCGCTGGCAACGGGTTAGATTTTTAGCCCTAAAAACCGTGCAAATCGTCCAGCGAAATCACCCCGCGCCGCAGCGCGATCAACGCGACTTCGCTGCGCGACTGTGCGCCAAATTGCTCAATGAGATCGATTAGTTGGGCGGCGACCAATTGCGGATCGATGCGCAGGCGTTCCGCGATCTGGTCATTGGTCAGGCCAGAGGCGATACCGAGCAGGATCGTTTGCTCAATCTCGCTCAGACCATCGCGGGTTTGTTCTGCATGGGCCATGAGTTGGACGACCCGTTCGGCCACGCCATGTCCCAGGATTACATGTCCGTCCGCCACATCTTTGACCGCTTGCACCAGGGCATTTTCATCCGTAGTTTTGAGCACGTAGCCATGCGCCCCGGCGCGCAGCGCCCGCATGATGTAATTGTCTTCATCACGCCCGGTTAAAATCAGCACTTTGATATCGGGCATTGTTTGGCGAATCTCTGGCAGCACGTCTAAGCCCCCTGTACCCGGCATGTTCAGGTCGAGTAGCAAGACATCAGGTCGTAACTTGCGGACCAATTCGAGCGCTTGTGCGCCGTCATCAGCCTGCCCCACGACTTCGATACCTTCGGTATCATCCAGAAATACGGCCAGACTCGCTCGCAAAATCCGGTGATCATCGGCCAGCGCAACGCGGATAACCTGCGCGGCGGCTTCCTGTTTTGCGGTTTCTTCGCGTTGAACCTCTTCGATGCGTTCCGTTACAGCTTGCTCGGCGACAGCGTTGGTGTCAACGGTTGGATCACGATGCTGGCCGATAGCCGCGAGGGCTGCCGCCATTGCCCCGGCTGTTTCAAAGCGCGCATCCGGTTGTTTGGCGAGCGCTT
Source organism: Anaerolineae bacterium (assembly GCA_016929355.1). Taxonomy (GTDB): domain Bacteria; phylum Chloroflexota; class Anaerolineae; order Aggregatilineales; family Aggregatilineaceae; genus JAFGJA01. Next base: position 5,117 of record JAFGJA010000286.1, read on the forward strand.
TCAGGATCACGCGCTCAAGATCAGCCGGAATTCCCGGCACGAGGTCGCTGGGTGGTTTGGGCTGCTTTTTCACTTGTTGCAGCAAAAGGACGCCAATATCGTCAGCATCGAAGGGCAGCACCCCTGTGACCAGTTCGTACAGGACGACACCAGTGGAGTAAATATCGGTGCGCGGCGTCAGTGTTAGCCCCTGCGCTTGTTCAGGTGATAGATAGGCGGGTGTGCCAATAATTCGTCCGGTGGCGGTTAGGCGTTTGGATTCGCCGGAAATTGCCAGCCCGAAATCCATGAGTTTCACCTGGCCTTGGGGCGTGATGTGGATATTGGCGGGCTTGATGTCGCGGTGAATGAGTCCCTGTTGGTGGGCGTAATCCAATGCCAGGCAGATTTGGCGTCCGAAATCAGTGACGACCTTTGCTTCGGAGGGAATGAACGAGAAGAGTGGTTGCCCTTCGATATGTTCAATAATCAAGTAGGGTTGATCATCTTCTTCGCCGACATCATAGATGCCCATAATGCTTGTATGATTGAGTTTAGCGGCGGCGAGGGCTTCACGTTGAAACCGTTTGCGGGTTGTGCTATCAACATAGGGAAACATGATTTTGATAGCAATGATGCGTTGTAATCGTGTATCCAGCCCACGATACACGGCGGCTGTAGCGCCTTCACCGATCAGTTCAATGACTTCATACCGATTATTGAGTTTGCGACCTATCATTTTTATCCGCCTTCGGTTTTCGTGAAACTCCGGGAGAGTGTACAAATGACTGCCCGGATATGCAACAAAAACCCTGCAAAAACCGGGGGAATTGTCCCGGATTGGTACTCAG
>JAFGJA010000287.1 GCA_016929355.1 Anaerolineae bacterium
AAGGGAGAAGAAGCTCTGTTGGGAAGTCCCTCCCTGCCTGCGGGGAGGGATTTAGGGTGGGGTCAAACGGCTTTCCGCACACGCTCTGACTGATCAAGTGCCTGCTGCTCCCTCACACCTACAGACGTATAACTTTTTTAGGAGATTTCTTATGGCAAGCCTGACGAATACGTTTCTCCCCCTGGGTTTAAGCGAAGAACACATCATGCTGCGCGAAGCGGTGCGCGATTTCGCCGCGCGCGAGATCAAACCGGTGGCGGCGCATTTCGACGAAACCGGAACCTTTCCGGTGGCAACCGTGCGCAAAATGGGCGAAATGGGGCTGATGGGCATCGAAGTGCCGGAGGAGTACGGCGGCGCGGGGATGGATACCCTGGCTTACGTGTTGGCCCTGAGCGAGATCGCCAAAGCGGACGCGGCGCATAGTACCGTGATGGCGGTGAATGGCAGTCTGTTTGACTATGGCCTGCTGCGTTATGGCACAGAGGAGCAAAAGCGTAAATTTTTGCTGCCGGTGGCGTCCGGCGTCAAAGTCGGTGCGTATGCGCTCACCGAACCGCAGAGTGGCAGTGACGCTGCGACCATGCGTACCCGCGCGGTGCTTAATGAGGCGGGCACGCATTACGTGCTCAATGGGCGTAAGAGTTGGGTCACGAGTGGCCCGGTGGCCGAAGTGATCATCGTTTTTGCCATGACCGATCCCGCGCAAGGGCATCGCGGCATAACCGCGTTTATTGTGGATACGGATCGCCCCGGTTTTGAGCGCGGCAAAGTCGAACCGAAACTCGGTATTCGCGCCAGCGCCACCAGCGAAATCTTATTCGATAACTATGAATGTCCGGTGGATCAAATATTAGGCGAGCCGGGCATGGGGTTTAAGATTGCGATGTCGGCGTTGGATGCAGGCCGGATCGGGATCGCGGCGCAGGCGGTGGGCATTGCGGAGGCGGCTTACGAAGCGTCACTGGTTTATGCGCGCGAACGCGAAGCCTTTGGACAGAAGATCGGCCAGTTTCAAATGATCCAGCAGAAGATCGCGGATATGAAAACGCGGATCGAAGCCTCGCGCCTCTTGACGTTTAACGCGGCTCTCGCTAAGATGCGCAGCGCTGAAACCGGCAAACGCTATACCCTCGAAGCGAGCATGGCGAAATTGCACGCCAGCGAAACCGCCATGTTTGTGGCGAATGAAGCTGTGCAAATTCACGGTGGAATGGGGTATAGTAAGGAAATGCCCATCGAACGGTACTTCCGCGATGCGAAAATCACCGAGATTTATGAGGGGACCAGCGAAATACAACGAATGGTGATCGCGCGCCTGGAATTAGGTTTGCGCTAAACCAACTTCTCCCCCTAACTCCCTTCTCGTAACCGGAGAGAGGGAATCGGGATCACAGCATGTCTCCCCCTCTCTATTGCATGGAGAGGGGGTTGGGGGGTGAGGTTCACTTACTTGGACACATGTGAGGAGTTTTTTTTCATGACTGACGACGATATGCGGCGCAAAGACAAAAACGTCGCCCAAGACGCCGGCACTGAACACGGTAACAAAACGGAGCCAGAGGGGGACCATCCGCCGGGATACATCCCTGATCCGCACGCTGAAGTGCTGCGCAGCCTGCCCCGTTTGCGTTCGATCAAAACTGATCTGGATGACAAGATTTTTACGCCCCCGCCACCGATGGTGAGTCGCATTGGGGGCGTGACGCAGGGCTGTGGTGGCGTGCTGCTGTCGATCCTCGGCGCGGTGATGCTGCTCGTGGCAGCATGGTCTGGTTATTACCTCTGGGGGCCGGGCCTGTTATTAGGCGGCGGGATGCTGCTGGTCTTTGGCACGCGCGGTGTCTGGTCGGGGCGGATCAATGGCATCATTGTGTCGAGCGCCGTGATCGTCGCGGCGGCGGTGATCGGGTATATCTGGCAGTCGTTTATCCAGCCCGCCAGCCGGTTAGCTGTGAGTCTCAACCCGCCATTGAACTATCTGGGCGGGTTTTTGGAGATAGTGGCGATGGTGCTGGTCCTGGTGCTGATGATCACCATGATCGCCAATGTCGTCGCGTTGTTTTTCTGGAAACGCCTCAAGGTTCTTTCGCCGTTTGGTCTGGCGATCTGGGGTGGGATTGCGATCATTTTGATCGCGCTGGTGCTTGGCGCAAATTACGCCCAACAGCAGGCGCGTAAAGACTGGCTCAATGATCATCTGGATACCTATATGGCGGCGGCGGATGATACATCGCTGATCATGGGATCGAATGCGAATGTGACACTGGGCTACAATTTTGTCACGCTGGAAGAGGGTGATGATCCGCGTTTGGATGTGCGGCTGGCCGAGGTGGAGGCAGGGGTTGAGGCGGGAGCCGCGATCATTCGCCTGAACGCGAGTGGTGATTTGCTGCAAGAGGCCGAACTCGCGCGGATGTTCCCCCTTGATGAGGACGCCGACGATCCCGAAGCAGAAGCGCAGGAAGCGGCGGACCGGCTGGCGCGGCAGATTGAGGTCGAGCAAGTTTTTATGGATCACATGCAGGAGTCAGGCGTGGATATGCTGATCGCTGATGCGCAGTATTCACCCTATCTGCTGATCTGGTCGGCTGATGATGACGCTGATGAAGAACTGACCTGGGAAGTGTTTGCCGATGTGCAGGCGTGGCGCGTGGAACATTACGCGCAAACCTACCAGCCCGCGTATTATGAAATTGTCGATGATCCGCAAGCCTACGGCACGTTTGGCGACATCGATCCCACCAATGAGGATGATGCCGACGAAGCGCTTGAATTGTGGGCGGCGCAGACCGAACGCTTGATCGGGATCGTGCATGACGTGAGTCCCGATACGCAGATCGGGGTGACGATTTCGCTCGCGGAAGGGGCGGGAGATTTTGCGATGAGGTACTACGAGTACGTGTTGGGACTCGATATCGACTTTATCGGCGTGCGCTTCTTCCAACCGGCGGCTCTGGAACGCATTGAAGACATCATCGACGAATACGGTCATCCCGCCGATTTCGGTAAGGAACTCTGGATTCTGGAAACGTGGTACGGGTATTGCCTCGCGCCGCAGCGCAGCATGGAACTGGATGCGACCTGGCTTGAATTGTCCGCCGCGTTTGCGGCCAGCCACAATATCAGCGTTGTGCTCGCCAGTGATTACGGGTGTTTTGTGCAAGAGGGCGGGACTCTGTTCCAATCTCTGGACGATTCCGACAACCGTACCCCGATTTGGGAACGCTGGCGGGATGTGATCGCCTACTGGCAGGGGTAAACCTGTGGTGCAGGGGTGGACCAGTGTCCGCCCAGTGCGACGAAGTTGCACATGATGGCGAGTTGGGGCTTGACCGGGAGCACACATTGGTGCTCCCCTACCTGAATACCAACGAAACAAGTCTTATGGAGAAAACAAATAGATTTCGCATGATCACGTAGGGGCGAACCAATGTGTTCGCCCTGGGCCGACACGTTGGTCGGCCCCT
>JAFGJA010000288.1 GCA_016929355.1 Anaerolineae bacterium
GGATTCTCCTTTCGGTTTTCGCAAACAAAAAGGTATCCCAATGTCCCCATTTTTCAAACCGCACTCATCCGTTGCGGTCTACTGAATGTGTGATGCCGTGTGTTTTGAAAGCTGCCGTTCATGATTCGTCGCTCTGCTGATTTACGCATCTCCTTAACCGAAGCCGCTTCGATGGTGCAGTCCGGTCAGATGATCGGATTTGGCGGCAATATGCTTTACCGTCGCCCGGTTGCGTTTGTGGTCGAACTCCTCCGTCGTGCAGATCGTCCGACTGATCTAACCCTGGTCAGTTTTACCGCCGGGTATGAATCCGATTTGCTGGTGGGGGCGGGCTGCATCAGCCATACGCGAACCTGTTATTTCGGTTTAGAGGCGTTCGGTTTCGCGCCGATGTTCACCAAAGCCGCGCAGCAAGGCACGATCACCATCATTGAAGAAACAGAAGCCAGCATCGCCCTTGGCATCCGTGCGGCGCTAGGTGGCGTTAGTTTTTTACCGTCACATGCCTGGATCGGCACTGATCTGCTCAGGCTCCGACCCGATGTGAAAACCATCACCGACCCATATACCGGAGAAACGTTAGTGGCGTTCCCGGCAATTACGTGTGATGTCGCCGTGATTCATGCGCTGGTCGCAGATAAGCGTGGCAATGTGCGGCTGAACAAAAATATGGGTATTGATCCCGAACTGGCCGCTTCCGCCAACCAGGTGATTGTCACTGCCGAAGAGGTGGTCGAGGCGCTAACCGATGATATAGCGCTGCCAGGGGCATTTGTGAATGCCGTGGTGCAGACTCCGCGCGGCGCGTGGCCGACTTCCTGTTATCCTCACTATCCCATCGGCGGCGGTGAACTGCTGCGGTATAGTGATGCCTGCGCCAACGATCAGTTTGCGGCGTATCTCAGCGCTGTCACCGCGCCCTGATTTATACACTGCGTTACGCCCGCTTAATGCTCTCATCAAGTTTTTATCTCGCGGATGTCTCATTTAGGTGAAGATGGCGTATAATCGAAATATTGCGTCTGTAGTATTGGAGCTATTCTCATGATCTCTCGGAAATTTCTGTCTGCCAGTCTAACGCTGGCATTGGTGTTTATGGTAGCGGTGAGCGGTGTGGCGTTCTTCACTGCGCCGGTTGGCACAGTCGATGCCCAGAGCGCCCAACCAGAAGATACCGTCGAACTCTTCCAACCCTTCTGGCAAGCCTGGGATTTGCTGCATGTCAATTACGTTGATCCCCTGGATGATCCCGTGCTGGCGGAAGGGGCATTGGTGGGCTTGCTGAAAGCGGTGGATCAACCCTTATTTGATTTCCCTGTGCCGGAAATTGATCCCACGGCAGAGGATACGGATACGCTTTTCGCGCCGTTCTGGGAAACCTGGGCGCTGCTGCACGAAACATTTCCTGATTCGCTGGATGATGACGAACTTATGCAAACCGCTTTGAGTGATATGATCGAAACGATTGGCGATCCGCATACGGATTATTTCGACCCTGATGCCTTCGAACTCATCAATGAAGGGGTGAGCGGTGAATATGAGGGTATTGGCGCGGTAGTGCAGCAGGACGAAACAACGGGCGGTCTTGAGCTGATCTCAATCTTCGAGGGTTCCCCGGCGGAAGCGGCGGGTTTGCGCCCCGGTGATCAGATCGTGTCCGTGGAAGGCGAGGCTGTGACGACCCTCTCGCAGAGTGAGATCATCGCCCTGGTGCGTGGTCCGGCGGGAACCGTGGTGCGATTGGGCGTGATGCGCCCCGGTGAAGCGGAAACGCTCACTTTCGACGTGGTACGGGATCGGATCAATACGCCCAGCGTGACGAGCGAATTGCTTGAGGATAACATCGGCTATGTGCGCCTCAGCCGGTTTGACGCCAACACGAATAGCGAAATGCGCGCGCATTTGGAGGCATTGGATGCTAATAATCTGACCGGGCTGGTGCTGGATATGCGCGGCAACCCCGGCGGCTATAAATTCACCTCGATTGAAGTTGCCAGCGCGTTTATCCCGTCGGGCACGATCATGATCGAGCGTGGGCCGGGTTTTGAAACGCCCAGTTTGGCGCTCGGTAACGCAATTGCGCCGGATGTGCCGATGGTCATCCTGGTGGATCAGGGCAGCGCCAGCGCGTCCGAATTGGTTTCTGGCGCGTTTCAGGATAACGAACGCGCGATCATTGTCGGAATGCCAACCTTTGGTAAAGGGTCAGTCCAGATTTGGCCGACGCTGGTCAATGGTGGTGGATTGCGGATCACCATCTCGCGCTGGTTTACACCGAACGGCAATTCGGTGGAACCTGGCGGGATCATCCCGGATGTTGAAGTGGACTATTCGCCGGAAGAGATCAGCGGCGATCCTGACAATCAGCTAACGGCGGCGGTGCAAATTTTGCTGGGCACTTACGAGAGCGCTGAGGCGGAACTGGTTGGAACCGACTCCCAATAATTGGGGGATTAGCACGGTTTTTATCCGTATCTTATGCGCTTCTAACTGAGTGCGTGTATAGTATATTCAGTTGGGGCATGTCACTACGGTAAGTTGTAGTGCAGCTTGTAGTTACTCAGGCAAGGAGGATTGGCGATGTTTTTCGATTCGTCGTATTTGCTGTATGTTTTTCTGCCCACCCTGATCATCACCGGGTTGGCGCAGATGTGGGTGCGCAATGCGTACAATAAATGGAGCCAGATCGGAAACAGCAGCCGCGTTAACGGCATGGATACAGCGCGCGCACTCATGAGTCGCGGTGGTATTCAGCCCGTGAGTCTGGAAGTTGTGCAAGGTCAGATGTCCGATCACTTTGATCCGCGCTCGGAAACGGTGCGTCTATCACCGGGCGTCGCGCAGCAGCCTTCTGTCGCAGCGATGGCGATTGCCGCGCACGAATTTGGTCATGTGCAGCAGCACCAGGAAAACAGCCCCTTGATGGCAATGCGGACCCTGTTGGTTCCCGCCGCGACCATTGGCCCACAGATCGGGCTTGTGCTGATCTTGCTGGGCTTGTTTGTAAGTGCGTTATCTGGTCTGGCAGTGATCGGCTTGATCCTGTTTGCCGGGACGACGGTCTTCACCTTTGTCACGCTGCCGGTTGAATTGGACGCCAGCCGCCGCGCCATGAAATTGTTGGATGCGACGGGATTGATCCAGTCAGAGCAAGATCGCCAGGGCGCGCACGCGGTCCTTCGCGCAGCAGCGTTCACCTATGTAGCGGCAGTGGCTACTTCGCTCCTGACGCTGCTCTACTATGCGTCGTTGGTCTTCGGTGGTCGCCGCGACTAAACGGAATATACCAGGTTGACAACACATACACCATCCTCACCACCCGCCAGTGATTACACGATTGATGAATTGATCGCGGTTTGTATTGCGCGGCAAGTGCAGGATGGTGACGTGTTGGCGCAAGGACTCGCCACGCCGCTTGTCGCCGCCGGGTATATTCTGGCGCAGCGCACCCATGCCCCCAATGCCTTTTTTGCGTCAGCCATCGGGCAAGGCATGGTCCATGACTGGTCGCCACTCGGCGTCGCTCGTGCCGAAGAATTATGGGTCGGCAAGGCGTTCGCGTCGGCCAGTTTTGTCACCCTGGTCGCGGATGTGCTGCATACGCTGCAACCCAAAGAATTTTTCCGTCCCGCTCAGGTTGATCCTGCCGGTAATTTCAACAATATCGCTATCGGTCAAGATTACCACCACCCGCGCCTGCGGCTGCCGGGTACGGCTGGCATCCCTGATGTATCGGTCTATTCTGATCAAATGTATATCTACGTGCCGCGTCATTCCCGCGCGATTTTTGTCCCTGAATTGGATTGGTGCAGTGGCCTGGGCCATGGTCCCACCCGGCAGATGGGCAGCGGCCCGCGCTACCTGATCAGCGATCTGGGCCAGTTCGATTGGGCCAATGGCCGGATGCGTTTAACCTCCTATCACCATGACGTGGCGATCAAGCGGATTCAAGCCAAAACCGGCTTTGATCTCGATCTTGCGCCGGATGTTCACGAAACCCCACCCCCCTCCGCCGAAGAAGTACGGTTGCTGCGTGAAGAAATTGATCCCCTCGGTGTGCGCCGGTTGGAAACGCTGGCCGGGGCTGCACGCCGCGATCTACTTCGTAATATTCTGCACCATGAAGGCGTTTTATAGATAGCGTTGTTGGGGTAAACTACGGCGCATAGTTATCTTTATGCGTTGGCTTCATCCACGCACTTAAACGGAAAAACCCTATGCATATCAAACTCGCCTTACTTGGTTTTGGTAATGTCCACCGCGCGTTGGCGCGCTTACTGTTACGAAAAACGGATGTTTTGCGCGATGAATACAATCTCACGATCAGTGTGACTGGGATTGCGACTCACTCGCGTGGTTTTGCCATTGATCCGGCTGGCCTGGATTTAGTGCGCGCGCTGGAACTGGTCGAAGCGGGGCAAAAACTCGATGCGCTGCACCAGGGGGAGCCGGTGCGCGATACGCTCGCCTTGATCGCCGCCTGCCCCGCCGATCTGGTGATGGAAGCGACATGGCTCGATCCGCGCTCCGGCCAACCCGCCATTGATTATGTCCGCGCGGCGCTGCAAGCAGGGCGGCATGTGGTCACGGCGAACAAAGGCCCGGTAGCCTATGCGTATCGGGATTTGTTGGCGCTGGCGAAAGCGCAAGATCGAGGCTTCTTCTTCGAGAGTACGGTCATGGATGGCGCGCCCGTCCTGGGGATCGGGCGGGAAGCCTTGCTTGCTACCGACGTAAAACGGATTCGTGGTATCCTGAACAGTACTACCAATTATGTCCTGACTTGCCTGGAGCGCGGCATTGATTTTGAAGATGCGATCATTCAGGCGCAGGAAATCGGCGTGGCGGAAGCGGACCCGGCGACTGATCTCGAAGGGTGGGACTCAGCCGTAAAAATTACCGTGCTCGCTAACGTGATCATGGGCGCAGATTTACGCCCCTCGGATGTGGATCGGACCGGGATCATGGCAACCTCGGTGCAGGAAGCGCAGGCCGCCGTGCAAGCGGGTGAGCGGATCAAGTTGGTGTGCGAGGCGGTGCGCGATGACGCTACCGGGATGGTGCGGGCCAGCGTGCGCCCCATGCGGCTGCCATTTGCTGATCCGTTGAGTCAGGTGCAGCAGACCAGCAGCGCCGTGACTTTTGAAACAGATACGCTGCATCATTTGACGCTGGTGGAAGGGGATACCGATCCAACAACGACTGCTTACGGGATGTTAGTGGATATGATCAATATTTTACGAGGCCGCTATCGTTATGAATCGTTCTGATGAGTACCGTATTAAACAACTCACTTCGCCTTATGCCCCGCAAAATCCGCCGCAGTTGCCGTTGGATTTTGGTGACTTTTTATCGCTCGTCTGGCGCATTGATCGCCATGCCAAACAGGATAACCGGGTCCAATATTATACGCAGTGCGCGCGGGCTTTGTCTCGCGCGTTTAAGTTTGAGCAAAAAGGATTGGGCCGTTTGATCCGATCCGCCGCGCCGGGCGAATTGTACCGCTCTTTGAGTAATGTCCCGTTCCGCGAAACGGGACGCTTGCAAGATGCCTCGGCTCGCAAAGACGCGATTAACCAGCTTGTTCGGCTGCGCAGTGATGTGCTTTCGGTGGGATCATACCAGCATGATTGGTTGGTCGGCTGGCCGGGAAGCGGTATTTTGGATGATGAACTGCGCGAGCGGATTTTTGCCACGCTGTTTAC
>JAFGJA010000289.1 GCA_016929355.1 Anaerolineae bacterium
GTCACGATGAAGAATACGGCCTAAACGGGGCAAAGTCCGATCTGCACTGGATATGGGCGTGGTAGCCTGCTTGGGTGGGCTGGCAATAGGGGGCGCAACGTGATCCGGTGGATGTAATTGATCTTCCAGATGCGGCTTAGTGACAGGCTGCGGAACCGGGTGTTCGATACGATCCGGTGTTTGGGCGGTATGGGCTGCCGGGGCGCTAGTTAGTTTTTGGGCGGGCGATTCCGAAACAGGCGGGAGTGTTTCTTCCTCATCCCATAAATCGTCGCTGGTGTCGTTGTTGGTAGCGTCAAGCGCGCTATCCACGCGGGGCACAAACTGCGACCATTCAGGTAATTTCATATCAGGGGGCGCAGGGACGGCAGCAGGTGCGCTGTCATGAGGGCGAGCAGATGGGTCGATGGTGACGATTTCCTGTGATGCGGTATCAAGCGAAATAGGTGGCGCGCCAACGGCTTCGGTGAGATCGTCGTATAAATCGCTGACGGAGGCGTAGCGACGTGCCGGGTCTTTGGTTAAACACCGCAGCACAATTTCCTCAATAGCAAGATCAATATCCGGTTTGAATTTGCGGAGCGGTTCAGGCTTAACATAAACCTGTTCGCGCGTGGTGCGAGTGGCGGTTGAGTCGCCTTCGATGCCGGGATGATCGCCGCGAAACGGTAGATACCCGGTGTACATGCGGTAGAGGATGATGCCAAGCGCGTAAATATCGGTGGCAACGGTAATGGGTTTGTCGCCGGTAATTTGCTCCGGGGCCATGTAATACGGTGTGCCGATGGTGATGCCGAGCGTCAGATCGCTGGTGACATTCAGCAGGCGCGCGATGCCAAAATCGGTAACATAGAGTGTCCCATTTTCGTGGAGTAAAATGTTGGCGGGTTTGAGATCGCGGTGAATCACACCTTCGGAATGGGCAAAATGCAGCGCGGCGGCGAGCGGCGTGAGGTAGGTCAGCGAATTAGCGGGCGTGATGGGGCCTTGCAGCACGGATTCGAGCGTTGTGCCGGGAATGTAGTCCATCAGGATGAACATGGCGTTGTCGTCGGCTAATTCGACAATATCGTAGTAGCGGACGATGTTCGGGTGTTGCAGACGGGCGAGTACGGTGGCTTCGCGTTGGAAGCGGGCGAGAAAGGTCGGTTCCTGGGCGATCTCCCGGCGAAGCACTTTGGCGGCCAGCACCGCGCGGCGATTGAGATCGGTGATGCGGTAGACATGCGCAAAACTGCCGACGCCGATCAGTTCTTCAAAGCGGTAGCGCTTGCCAAGCGTTTGTCCCAGAAAATTCTCTGACATGAATTGTTTCCTTCTTAGTTATCCGTCTAGCGTGGCGAGGATAATGGGTTCGACCTGACCTGCGGTCAGATTTTGGATCGCGTTGGATAAGGAGTCAAATTGATCAACCGGGATGTGGGCGTAAACGGTGACTTCAGCGTCGAATTCCTCGCTTTCGATGGTAGCGCGGTGGTCGTCCAGCATGATTTTTAAGCGTTCATAGAAGCTGTAATGCACGGTGATGCCGATATAGTGCTTCTCGATTTTCATTTCAATAGGCAAGGCGGCGACGGCATCTTTGGCCGCACCACCGTAGGCGCGCACGAGGCCGCCTGTGCCGAGTTTGGTCCCGCCAAAATAGCGCGTGACGACGATCACCACATCGCCAATATCTGCGCCGCGCAGCACAGCCAGGATCGGCGGACCGGATGTGCCGGAAGGTTCGCCATCGTCGGTCATGCCTTCGGTGACGCTGCCGCCATAGCCGACTTTGAAGGCGTATACATGATGCGAAGCGTCGGGCATTTCGTTGCGCACGGATTGGATGAAGGCTTTCGCCTCATTGACGGTATCAGCGCGACCAATGGTGGCGATAAAACGCGAGTTGACGACGATATTTTCCAGGCGGATCGTTTCGGCAGGAATGGGGTATTGGCTCATTGGTCGGTTCCGAGTAGATGTTCGGGGGCGGCGCGGTGAAAATAGGCGCGATAGGCGGCGGTTTCCGCAATGGCGGCTTGTAATGCGGCGAATAGATCGTCGGCATCAGACGCAGCAGGGGGGGATTGGGTTGGTTTAGCCGGGGTGATCGTGAGACTGCCCCCGCGTTGGTATTCAACGCTGATTTCGCCCTGCGCGGCAGTGTAATCAAGCGCCAGACGGATGGTGCGTTCGGATTGGGCGATGGCTTCGGCCAGCGCAGTGAGTGTGGTTTGCCCCGCTTGCTGATTGATGACGTACTTCACTAGTTCCAGAATCCGGTGTAAAACGTCCGGGAAGGCGGTAAGCGGCGGATTGATGCCTAATAGCACAATTTGGACGGGTTGAACGCGCGCAAGGGCTGTTTGGAGCGCCTGAGGGCTGTTAGGCGTAGTGTGGATGACAAAAATTTGCGATTCGGTGAGTTCGGAAAGTGGTTGGCCGGGTGATTCCGCGCGGCGATAGCCTTCCGCCCAGATTGCGGCGTCGGGATGTTTGGCGCGAATTTCGCTCAATAGGTGGGCGGGATCAGGATCGTGGCGGTGATCGATGATTTCGCGGGCTGGCGGTGTGATTTCGATAGGAGCGTGTTCTGAGCGGCGATGATCGACCATGACGAGTTGCAGGCGCGTTTCATCGCGGAAGGTGTTGATTTCCAGTTCGTAGGCGAAATCGAATAAGCCAGTGGGCAGGGGTTGGTCGGCGCTGTTCCACCAGATGACGTTTTGCCGGTTGCCGTCGGCATCTTCCACGATCAGGCGGCGATGCTGCTGTGTGCGCCCGATAAAGGCGGCGCTTTTGAGCGTGAGATCGCGTGTAGCAAGGGTGATGCGCGGGTTGCCTTCGCCAAAGGGGGCGAGGCGATTAAGTTCACCTACCAGATCGAGCGTGAGATCGGGCAGCGTGAGATAGGCGTCGAGTTGGAGGCCGGGGCGGACGGTGGGATCGCGCGTTTCTTTGAGTGTGTTTGATAGGCGGCGGCGAAACGCGGGAATATTATCAACTGGGAGCGCGAGACCGGCTGCGCCAGGGTGTCCGCCGTGATGCGTCAGGAGATCGGCCTGAGCAGCGATGGCGGCGCCGATGTCATAGCCGGGGGCAGATCGGGCCGATCCGCGTGCTGTCCCATCCGGGCTGGTGGTGAGTAGCACAACGGGGCGCTGGTAGCGATCAGCGAGGTGGCTGGCGACAATGCCGAGAATCCCGGCGTGCCAATTGGGATGGGCTACAACTAATGCTTCCCAATCGAGCAGAGTCGAATCACGGGCAATTTGTTCTTGCGCGGCGGCGTAAATCTGGCGATTTTGTAGGCGACGTTGATTGTTGAGTCCTTCGAGTTGCAGCGCGAGAACGTGGGCTTGTGTGGGATCGGTGGTGGTGAGCAGTTCGACAACCGGGCGGGCATCGTCCAGGCGTCCGGCGGCGTTAAGGCGCGGGCCAAGTTGGAAGCCGATGTCGGTAGCGTTGAGGCGATTCGAGTCCAGTTCGGCGATTTCGATCAAGGCGCGTAGGCCAATGCGCTCGGTGTGGCGCAAACGATCTAGCCCTAGTTGAAGCAGATAGCGGGTGTCGTTGGTCTGTGTGGCAACATCCGCGACGATGCCTAACGCGACGAGATCAAGGAGATGGGGTAAATCACCACCGCGTTCCGGCGCGGCATACGTATAAAGATACTGCATGAGCTTATAGGCTACGCCCACGCCGGGGAGTGAGGCGAGAGCATGATCGGCGGGGAGGCGCTTCGGATTGACAACGGCGGCAGCGTCCGGTAATTCAGGCGGCAGATCGTGGTGATCGGTGATGATGGGTGTTACATCACGCGATTTCGTGTAGTCAACTGCCTCATGCGCCGAAACCCCTGTATCACAGGTTAACAACAGCCCCGGTCTAACCGTGTCAAGCTGCATCGCAAGACTATCCAGACGAATACCATGCGATTCACGCAAACGATGCGGAATATAAAACGCTACATCTGCACCAAGTCCCCGCAACCCATCCAACAATAAAGCGGTTGCGGTCTGTCCATCAACATCAAAATCACCCCAAATCAGGATACGCTCACCTGCTTGTATCGCACGAATCAGAAGTTCCGCAGCGATGACCAGATCAGGTAAGACATCCGGCGGGGTAGGGACGTAATGCCCAGAGTCTAAAAACGCACGCGCTCGCTCAGGTGTTGTATAACCACGCTGAGTAAGGATTTGCGTCACAAGAGAGTGCCCGCCAATTATTGTACGAAGTTCGGTGTTTGGAGAAACGGAGGGTGGATCATGCCAGATAAGTGTCATTGGCGAGCCTGTATTTTTCGTGTAGTCATAAACCTAAAAACCAACCTCACCAACACCACCCAAAACAAAAAAATCAACCACATCCGAAATATTATCGTGACTATTACTTATGTCCAACAAATTACCACTCCGAACACCCCGACCACATAACGAACGATATACACAAAACCGACACAACTGCTCATCCGCAGTCAACAACCAATCCAACCGCGCGCCAACACCAGAAACTAAACCAGACAAATATCCTCGATCACCATCAAACAGAGCAACGGAATAATCAAAAACAACAAACGAATCCATCTGCGACACTACACAATAAATCAAACTAATTTGATCCAAGTCAAGTTCGTAACCCAACAAACGCCCGCCCGCCGCCGCCATCACATACAAATATACTCGTGTTTGCAAACGCGCCGCAAACCACTGACGCGAAGGAACACGCGCATACGTTTTCCAATCAAAAATGACGACACGCCCACCCGGTGTAACTACCACCAGATCAAACATTGCCATCAAAGGCACACCCGCCACCACTGTAAACAACGACAACTCAGGATAACGCGCGCCTTCTAAATCGTGCAAAAAATCAAAATCCAAATACGCACGCCACCATGCCTGCAAATCGGGATCATCAGCTACCGTTTCCGCAAGTAAAGCCACATCCATACCTAGTTGATGACGCTCAACAAGACGGTGAAAGCGTGTGCCACGATAGACATGCTGCTCATGTTCCAAAACAGGCTCAACATGCACACCCGGCCAAGACTGCGATTCCAAATAGCGCAGTTGAAAGCGACGCGGACAATCTACGTAATCCTGCAAGCTACTTTGACTGAAACGAAATCCCTCAGGTAAAGACACTTATGTTACACTCCTCACAATTCACGAGCGACATATTCACCGAGCGCCGCTAACGGCAACGCGGGTTGATTTTCAAAGCCACTCCCTTTTTGCCAGAAGCGACCCATATTCCATATCAGGATTACCTCACGGCGCGCGCGCGTAATACCCACATACAGCAAACGCAACCGCTCTTTCGCATAATCAATCCGAGCGGATAACGTGGCTGCGCCTTCCTCATAACCGATCATATCCTGAGCCAAAACCGCTTTGAGTTGGGCCAGTAATTCAGCTTCTAGATTCAAGTGATCGACGGAATGATCAACAGCAGCGCGGACATTCCAACGCTCGCCTAAGAATGAATCATAAGGCAGCGCCGAGGGAAACCCATAATTGCTAACCGCCAGCAAATAGACCCGATCCCATTCCAAACCTTTGGCGGCGTGCATCGTAGAAACCGTAATTACGCCGGGTTTAGGCGCGTAACCTTCGCCCACATCATCAAAACCGATAAAACGACGCTCGTTGCTGCTGATCACGCGCAACTCTTCAACAAACTGCGGCAAACGCCAATCAGGATGGGTATGAGAAAC
>JAFGJA010000290.1 GCA_016929355.1 Anaerolineae bacterium
CACCCAGCGCATCAGCTAGTACACCGAGTAGTGCATTAGAGCCATAGAGTTCATACCCGGTTTTGGTTGGTTCAATCGTTCGCCCTGCAATTTCGCCGGTGTGTGTTTTCTCGCGCCGCGCAAGTGATTTGTCGGGAAAAACGGTCTGATACATTTGCTCGATATGATCTAGCAGCGCTGTTTCGGTATTCGTGAAAAAGACCTGACATTGATTCGGTCCGACGCGATTAATCGAACCATCCGACGCCAGGAACCCCAGCAGATAGAGTAAATCCGGTGTGATTTCTGGTAACGCCTGGACCGGATGCCCGCCAGGAGGCGCAACATACTGGACATCTGACAGATCGCCGCCTAGTTCACGATAAAGCGACAAAGGCCAGCTAGAGCGTACATCAGGCAAATCGGGGATAGCACGCTGGGCCGCAGCTTTTGAACCGTATTGGGTTTCAAGATTAGTCCACATCGCCGCGATCAAGGTTTCATCAGCAATGCGCCAATTATCCGGTAGCAACTCAACTGCTGCCGGGATGGTTTCCTGTACGGGGATCGACTTCGGTGCATAAATCCGGTCACTGACCTCGACCTCATCCGCGCGCAACCACACCACACCTGCGGGCCGATCCACCGCTACCGGATGATTCGGTGTCAGCATCAAACGCTGGCCGGACTTGGTTTGCACTTCGATCATGAGTGATGGTGCGGGGTTACAATGCACACCGAGAATCTGGCTCGGCACGACCTGTCCTTCGTCGTTCAGCGTTGAGGCATACGAGTTAAATGGCCCTTGTTGTCCCTCATGGGCTTTTACCCACGCGCCAATGGTCGTCAGCTCACCGTCGATCACAACTTCGGCATCTTCGGTTAAACAGGCGGTCATGGGATTTTCCATGATCGAGTACATGGCGACTTCCTGCACCGCGCCGTGTGATCCGATCTTGGCGTAATCGTTCGTGCCGGTCCAGTAGCCTTTGTCTGCATCGACCAAATTACCGAGCTTGATCGGTTGGTTCGGGCCGGTGGGGTTGATGCTGAATGATGCTTTGCAGTCCAACCAGTTATACGCACCGCACAGACCCAGGCGTTCCGGGCTGACGATGCACACGTGATCCGGTGCGAAAGACTGGCAGTTCTTGACCACCATACCGTTGACTACATAATTATGGGTGTGTTCAACGCTGAAGTTATAAACCCGATCTCCCTCATAAGGGATCGTTTCAACAGCTTTGACTTTCTGGAATCGCAAATCAGCTTGCGTCCAGGCCCGCAAAACAGAGTAGTCCTCGTCACTTGCAAGAACTATATCCGAAATGGCGTCCAATACTAACGCTAACTTTTCTTTGCTAGGCCGCGAAACACCCTTCTTCCAGTTCAGAATGGTCTTGTTATCAACAGGCAGTTTACTGGTCTGAATCGGATACTTGTCTATCAGGGCAGCCAAGTGCTTAGTTCCACAAAACACTGGAACTGCATCATTGCGCACGACATGATTTACATCGCTGCGCGCTTCGATAGCTATGAGTCTGGTCCACTTGTCAGGATGGTTTGCTCCCACCATGTCGCGGAAACGCAACGTATCACGATCTGAGCTGGTTGCAACCTGATACCCGCGTGTGATAGGACTGATGTACGATACAATGCCTAATTTCTTCAGCAGCAGGTGGAGATGACGCGCTTCGATCTGGGTTCGTGTGGTGATAAATGCGCGTTGTCCAGTTACATGCCCATCACCGTCGAAGACACCGCGCAAAAACGCAGCGATCAGATTTTGCGGCAATGTCGAGATTGTATAGCCCGTCCATTTTTGTTCGCGTTCCGGTAAGCCAATGCCAAGCCCATTAAGCAGCCGACCAAATAGTGTATTGCCAGCAACGGATACGGTCACAGTGCGCTGCGCTTCAATCACCAGATCACCAGATCGGCTGATCTTAGGTTCAACTTCACGCTGCGTTGGCGGACGCCCAAAAACATCTGTGACGATTTGCTCAAAGCGCTGCGTGAGCGTCGGTTCTGAGTTAGTGAATTGAACAAACACACCGCTTTGCCCATCTAGGCCACGCCAGCGCACGCACCCATCTGAAGCAACGAGGCCAGCCGCGTACAGAATATCTTCATCGAGTTGCAAACGGTTCAGCGTGGCATTGGACTGGAACTCACGTAACGTAGACTTGACTTCATCCCAATCTTGTTCAAGCACACTTAATGCAGTTTTGATCTCGCCTAGCGTCAGTCGTTGGTGTGAAACATCCTGTTGTGGATATGTTGCACTGTACAACCGTTGGTACTCGATCTCAAAGGCTCGTGCAGCCTCAGTTAGACTGTCAAACCGAGTCAAAGACCATTCTCGCAGGCGAGCATAAAAGCCGCTATCTGCTACTTTATAATCGTCGGGCAGATAGTCGATGACGTATGGAGCAGTTACATTTTCTGTAGTTAGTTCGGGCAGCACATCAAACAAACGATCATCTTTTTGCAGTTTGCCAGCCGCTACCCAGACTAAACCACCCGGTCTATCAACCAAGACTTTATGATTAGCCGTTAGAGTCAGGCCGTTGCCGTTGTGCAGATCGATACGGACCACTGTTTCAGGAGCGGGATTGATGAACAACTCGCCCATTGAGTGCCGTGTTAGATGATCATGCTCGAACGTCATCACCGGTTTAAGCCCGTTATCAACCGCGTCATGGATGAGGCTTTCAATGGGTTGGAACGAACCATCAGCCAACATGATGTCCTGATCGGGAGGCACACATAACGTACATGAATAGAATTCATCGACAGCGTCATCGGTCAGGTCAGCCAGCCGCTTATTGCGGAAATCATACGCATCGCGCGCTTTGCCGAGCCATTCGTCGAGCAGTTCGGGATCGGTGATGATCGCCACCTCGACCTTATCCACAATCGCGCCGAAATCATCGTGAAAGCGCGCGTGCAGAATTTTGCCGAAGTGGTCGAGGTTGAAGCCTTTATCGGCGGCGTTGTTCGAGATACGAATCCAGGTAATATCGCGCTGGCCGATGTGCTGGATGCCCGATGCGCCGTTGACAAAGTAGTGAACCTGCCGTTCCAGCACGGGTTCAAAGTCCGACTGCATCTGGCGGCCTGCCACCTTGATGATGATGCCCATATCCATCGAACTTTGTGGATCAAGCTCATCAAAACCGGGGCCGATGATTTCGACTTTGCCGTCAGTGACTTCGTCCATATCCGTCATGTAGAGGTATTCGAAGCAGCGCGAGTATTTGCCGCCGAATTCGATCCGCATATCGGCCTTACGGACGACTTCACCCTCAAACGCCGAGCCATACGGTACGGGCACGGGCACATTTGCCACTTTGACTTTCACGCCGCGCACTTCGATGCATTTCTGCACCAACCGCTCGGCGCGTTCCATATCGTCCGCTCCAGCGATCTCGTTGAAGGGCATACTGACGACGTGTTCGTAGGTCGTGACGCCGGTTGGCAGAATTTCGGGGATGACCGTATCCGCGATGACGGGGAAGCCGAAGTTAATCGCACCCGCCGCCGCCGCGTATTTCAGATCGTCCACTTCACCGAGCGCCAGCACAAACGCGAACACGCGCTGCTTGTTATAGAGCAGAATGTCGCGCGCTTGCCCGGCCTTGATGCCGCCGAACGTTAGCGCGGAACGGGCCGCAAAACCAAGCGCATAGATCGCGCTCAGGGTGTCGGTCCCAAACGGGACGGTATAGGTATCGTAACCGAGTTCGATGCCCTCTTCCTGCAACTGGTGAATGATGCTGCGCCCGTTGACATTGCCCGACAGGAACGTCAGGATGTTACGGCGCTGCAATTCGCGCACGATCTTAACCGCCACTTCGTTGGATTTGGCCGCGCCGACAATCGCCGCGAAGCCGGGCATACGCCCATCCACCAACTGGATACCCCAGGAGCGGAGTTGGATGTCGTCAATCGGGCCGTTCAGATGTCCGACTAGACCATCACCGTTGTTGCTGTACATCGTGCCGCCCGCCAGTTCGATCCCCGGCAGGGGTTCCGGTTGCAAGCCATACACAAAGCGCACCGCTTCGATGATCTCTGCCGCGATCAGAGTCGCCATGCCACCATCGAGCGTTTCGCCCAGGTATGGTGTCCAGCGATTCTCCGGTGGGACCGGGTGCAGCAGTTCGCGGGCGTGCGTCATGGCCTGCGCCAACTGGCCGAGGGTTTCCACTTCGAGGCCGGTCATGGCATAGATCAAGGGGAGATAGTAGGCGGTATTGGGGAATGAAACCGGGGTGTCCGGTCCTTTTTCGGCCAATGCTTTGTTGAGCATGACCTCCGCTTCAATGACAAGCGCATTAGCACCCCGCAGGGCGCGAGTCGCAATATAACGAGACATAAGTATATTTTCTCCTGATTCCTCAAGCCTACTTTGCTGGCTCGCCGTAAAGCGCTGCCTGCCGTTCTTTGAGCGGGAGCGCTTCGAGTTCCATCATACGCGCATCGCCGCTCTGACCAAACTTGGCCGGATCGTAAGCCGGCAAGCCGAGATTGGCGCGTTTCTTGTCGATATGGTCAAGTGTGCGGCGGACCATCTCATCGACTTCGTTTACAAATTCCAGCTTACCGCCGTAGAGTTCTTCCCACCCGGCACTGATATAGTGTTCCACATCGGTACTGCCAGAAACGCGATCCCCCATGCCCTCGACGGGATTCGAACCGCCCATGATGACGTAAGCCCCAGACGCCACACAATACGTAGCGATGGAAAGCGCTTTTTCGCTCATCCATTCCGGTGCAAGGCCAACCGCCGGTACCTGATCGATGTCATCGCCCAGGCCGCCTTCTGCAACCACTTGCGTCAACACCGTCAGGATGCGGCTGTTATCCACGCACGATCCCATGTGCAGCACCGGCGGGATGCCAACCGTTTCGCAGATTTCACGCAAGCCAGGGCCGACCTTATCCAGGCCCGCTTCGCCCAGCAAATGCCCCATCTTGGCACTGGCAATTGCCCCACACCCTGTTTCCACGATCAGGACATCTTGCTTGAGGAGTTCTTCAGCTACTTTGGTGTGTAAGTAGTCGTGCTGGCTGCGCGGGTTGTTGCACCCGACAATAGCCGCCACGCCGCGAATACGCCCGGACATGATCGCATCGTTCAGGGGGCGGAAGGAGGCGCGATAGGAACCGCCGAGCATATAATTGATATATTCATGCGAGAAGCCAGGCACCAGGTCTTCGCGCGCATCCGGTATCTGGATGTCGCCCCGGTTTTTATAGTTGTCAATCGCCACTTTTAAAATCTTTTTGGCGATGGTCAGCGCGTGGTGTTCGTCAAACTCGATGTGGGTTGCGCCCTTGATCTTGACTTTAGGTGAAGTTGTGATGATCTGCGTATGGAAATTCTCAGCCAGTCCAGCCAGGGCCTGCATGATGCACTGAATGTCCACCACCATCGCTTCGACTGCGCCGGTCAGAATCGCGAGTTCCTGCTGCAAGAAGTTGCCTGCCGCCGGGATACCCTGGCGCATCAGGATTTCGTTGGCCGTGCAGCAAATGCCGGAGAGATTAATGCCTTTTGCGCCCACTGACTTGGCATATTCGATCATTTCCGGGTCTTGTGACGCCGCAACGATCATCTCACTGAGCGTCGGCTCGTGACCATGCACCACCACATTAACCATGTCATCCTTCAAAACGCCCAGGTTGGCCTGTCCCAAAATCGGCGCAGGCGTCCCAAACAGAATGTCAGAAATGTCGGTCGCGATCAGGCTGCCTCCCCATCCATCGCCGATAGCTGTGCGGATGGCATGGTGGAGAATATGCACCGGGTCCTGATCGTCGCCGATATGGGTGCGGTGCAGGGACTCGACAATTTCGCGGTCCACCCCGCGTGGCATGACACCTTGCTCTCTCCATAATTGCTTACGTTTCTCCGGCGCGCGGCTGGCCGACACCACCTCGCCGTGCTGCTGCCCAAACTGGGCAATGTACAGGTCCGCGAGGTCATTGGCGATTTCTTTGGGGGCGCGGCCCTCAATGGGGATGCCGTAATCGGCTGCCAATATGCGCAGTTTAGCCACATCACGGATCACGTAACCTTCGGCTTCGTCGTTCGCCACCGCTTTGAGCGTGAAAGCCATGCCGCGTCCGTGATCAGAGTGCGCCGCTGCCCCACTGGCGATGGCTCGGATCAGGTTGCGGGCCTGGATCGTGTCAATGGTTGCGCCGCAAATCCCCGTCTGACCATCTTTGGTCAGGCGGCATGGCCCCATACTACAAATTTTGCAGCACATGCCCGCGCCACCAATGTTGCAGGGGGCCATATCATCCGCGCGTGTAAATGCCGTCGTAAGGCCCAATTCGTCGGCACGAATGATCATTTCTTGCGCGGCTGGATCAATACTATATTCTTCGGGGGTGCGTCTCTTCTTTGTCATGATGTGTGTTCCCCTTTATTCTTCTTTAAGGATTTGGACTGGCCCCATCCCTGGACACGGCCAGAGCGGACGCCCGGTATAGGTGACACGCTGCGCAAAACTGACGGTTTGGCCGGTTTGCTGGTAGGCGGCGGTATGCCGGAAATAGGTCGGTGTGTCGCCCGCCTGGTAGGGTCCTACTTCCGGTTCGAGCGGCAGGGCAATCGGTTCCATATACCCGGCCTCATCCAGCGCCGCTTCGATGGCGCCGGCCTCAACCTGCGCCGGATCGAAGGACACTTCCACCACGCGAAAGGCACTGCTGGCATACACATCTGCGACGCCGGGCATGGTGAGCAAGATGCGCCGGACATCAACCACATGATGATCGCCATACATGGATGGCAGATCGAGTGTCAATGTTTCCATAAAAAACCTGCTTTCATTAAAATAGGGAGTAACTGGTTCTCAACGATGCGACAGTCAGGCTGGTCGCGCTGACATTACGAAAAAAATGTCTTTGTAAATTTTCTAAAATGCCACAAGTTTATCATGGGCGATAACGGGCGCCCGCTCAAGTGAATAGAATCACATATCTTTCTTGCGTTTGTCACTTCCGGTTGGTACGGGAAAATTTGTGAAATTTAGCACATTAATTAATTAACGTATATTTTATGAATAATAAGGAGAAAAAATGACTTGCTTGATTACCACCTTCGGATCACTTACGGCGGATAACCTCGGTATGATCTTGCCCCATGAGCATGTTTTTGTTGATCTGCGCCCAGATCATCCCGCCGATTTCGGTCAAGCGGATGTGGCGGATGTGATCGCGCTGATGGGACCGGAGATCGAAAAAGCCGGTCATGCGGGCGTTACTGCTCTGGTCGAGTGTACGCCGGTTGGGGTGGGGCGGCGCGCGGATATTCTCAAGGCGGTATCGGCGGCAACCCAGTTCCCGCTCGTTGTGCCCACCGGCATCTACCGCGAACCCTGGATTCCCGATTGGGCGCTTAACGCCAGCGAGGATGAGCTATTCGCGTGGATGCTGGGCGAACTCACCGACCAGATTCGCTGCAATTTCGCGCCTGGTGACGTGACAAGCGGGGTCCAGGCCGCCTGGATCAAACTCAGCGCCGGGGATGATGGCATCACCCCCGCCGAAGCGAAAATCCTGCGCGCCGCCGCCCGTGCGGGGATCGCCACCGGCGCGATCATTGGCAGTCACACGATCC
>JAFGJA010000291.1 GCA_016929355.1 Anaerolineae bacterium
GGGCGCGTTCCCCCGCTCAAGATGATCACCTCAGCAATTACGATTGGCTCCGGTGGTGCTGCGGGGCGTGAAGGCCCAACCGCGTTAATTGCGTCTGGTATCGGTTCAATCTACGCGACACTGAGCCACCGCTCCGAAGACGAACGGCGACTGCTGGTCCTGATTGGCATGGCTGCCGGTCTCTCCGCAATTTTCCGCACGCCAATTGGGGCTGCAATTTTTGCAATTGAGATTCTCTATGACGATATGGAATTTGAAGCCAGCGCCCTGCTCTATACCCTGCTGGCATCAATCGTCGCCTACTCCGTCAATGGCGCGTTAGTAGGCTGGGAACCATTGTTCGACGTGCCCAGCAACCTGGGCGTCGAAAACGCGCTGGCGTATTTCGAATACGCCGCATTGGGGCTGGCGGGCGGTATTATCGCAATGATCATGCCGGTCGTCTTTTATCGCACGCGCGACCTGTTCGCCAGGATACCAGTGCCCCCGCACATCAAACCAGCGATCGGCGGGCTGCTCGTCGGGCTGATGGCGCTGGTGATTCCTGAAGTCCTGGCCGGTGGTTATGGCTGGCTCCAACTCGCCATGAATGGCGAAATGGCGCTTCAACTCATGTTGGCACTGGTATTCGCCAAACTGATCGCCATGTCTCTGACGGTTGGATCGGGCGGTTCCGGCGGTGTGTTTGCGCCCAGTTTATTCGTCGGCGGAATGCTCGGCGGCGTACTGGCTGATGTATTCAACCAGTCCTCAGCGGCATTTGTCATCGTGGGGATGGCCGCCGTATTCAGCGGGGCTGGACGTGTCCCAATCGCGACGCTGTTCATGGTCACCGAGATGACCGGCGGCTATCATTTACTCGCGCCCGCCGCGCTGGTCGTGACGATCAGTTATATCATTCAAGTTACATTGTCCTCGCGTCTGAAATACACCAGCCTCTACGAAGCGCAGATTCCTACTCGCCGCACACGCGATGTCGACCTGCTGGAAAGTGTGTTAATCAAAGATATCCTGAGCGAAAGTTTCGACTCTGTGCCGCCTACGATGCCTTTGCCGGACCTGGTCAAAGAGTTCGAGCGCACGCACCATCACGGATTCCCAGTGGTCGATACCAACGGACGTTTGTACGGCGTCGTTGGCCTGGATGATCTGGAACGCGTGCTGTTCAGTGAAGATTTCAAGAAAAAAACCGTTGCCGACATCGCCACGGTCGAAGGGCTTGCTGTCGGGTATCTGGACGAAACGGTGAGCACCGCACTGTGGCGTATGGGCATGCGCAGAATTGGTCGTCTGCCGATTGTCGAACGCCAGGATTCGCGCAAACTGCTTGGAATGCTGCACCGCCAAGATATCATCAAGGCTTACGAACAGGCGATTGCTAACCGCAAAGATATCAGTTCGCGGCTGCACGAACTGCGCGAAACGAGCGAAGGTAAAGTACGTGTGTTGGAATTGAGCATTCCGCACAATCACCACATGGCAGGACAACCCATCGGTAAAATTGGCGCGCAACTCCCTGAAAACTGCATTTTAGTCTCGATCCGGCGCGGAAACTCGGTCATCATTCCACATGGTGGCACGGTGCTTCAGGAAGGTGACCAACTGATTGCGTTGGCAGCGCTCGGATGCGCGGACGAGATCACCGCACTGTTCGAAGTCAATCCGCCCGCAAATTGACCTGCCCCCCTCATAACATCATCCCCGGAGCACACTTCAAAGGCGTGGGCCGGGGATGCGTTTTTACATTAATGGCGCGAACGCCAGTGGCTTTACGGTGCTATACGCAGCACCGCACCATCGTGATCGACAAGATACAATTCGCCGGACTCGTCTTCGCCAAATGAGCTGATACGGCGACCTGATTCGAGTGATATTTCGGTCAGCCAGTTGCCGGTATCATCCTGACGAGCAGCCCAGATCGTTCCTGTACACCAATCACCGTACAGGTAATAACCTTGCATGCCGGGCAACGCCTCGCCGCGATACACGTACCCGCCAGTAATCGAGCACCAGCCGTTACGATGATCGTACTCCAGCACGGGGCCAACAACCTCAGAGGCAGGCTGAGCGCCAGAATACACATACGATGCCTCGTAGGCGTTCCACCCGTAGTTCTCACCGCCTAAACTATCTGTCGGTTGGAAGTTCACTTCCTCCCACAGATTCTGACCGACATCCGCCAGAAACATATCGCCGGTTTCGCGGTCGAAGCTGAAACGCCACACGTTGCGCAGCCCCCATGCCCAGATTTCCGGGCGCGCATCATCACGTCCTACAAAGGGATTATCCGCAGGGATGGCATAGCCGCTCGCCGTGTCAACATCCAGGCGCAGAATCGAACCCAGCAGCGTGTTCAAATTTTGCCCATTGCCTTGGGGATCGCCACCGGATCCCCCATCGCCCAACGAGACATACAGATACCCATCCGGGCCAAATTCGAGATGACCGCCATTGTGATTGCTGTACGGCTGCGAAACATATAGCAACTGCTCCGCGCTGCCAGGATCGGCGCGATTCGGATCGTCAGCAGAAACGGCATAACGGGCGAGCACAGTATTTCCGGCTTGATCGGTGTAGTTGATGAAGAAAACGCCATTCTCCTCATAGTCCGGGTGAAACGCCAGGCCAAGCAGACCGCGTTCCGTATACCCACCGCCCAGCGCATCCTGACTGATCACGCCGGAAACGTCCAGAAACGGCGTATCCAGCAGCACCCCATCCGCGATGATCAGGATTTTGCCGCTCTGCCCCATCACAAACAGGCGGCCGGAACCATCGCTTGCATGTGTCACGAACACAGGCCGCGATAGCCCTTCTGCTACCGGCACAAGGCGATACGTAACAGGCTGCATCGCAGTATCGTTCTGTGGGCGCTCAGGATCATCTTGCATAACCAGCAAGAAAATAGCAACCGCAACCAACGGAATGATCACTACACTAAAGAATGCTGTTCGTTTCATCCACTTAATCCTCATAGTTCACTCTCCAGTTACCAGTCTAGCCCTTATGAGAATCTTAAGCACGGCGTGATGGACATGACAACTTACAGTCCAGGCGCACCTCAGAACTAACCTTATTGATAATGATTCTCAGCGTGTGCATTATTTCACAAGGAAGTGATTTACGTCACACCAAACACGGTCAATGCCCACTGTGGA
>JAFGJA010000292.1 GCA_016929355.1 Anaerolineae bacterium
CATGACAATTGGTTGCATAATCTGCTTATCTCGACTTCAGGGCAAGCAATTTATGTTGACCACAGAAAACGTTAGAACCAGGTTAATTGCACAGGGTGGGCCATGTCCCGCCCTGTTGTGTGTTTCGCCGATCACCGGGCCGTACAACGACCCGGCTATTCAGCACAAGGACCATCAATGGCCCTGTACACGGTGGCATGGGTTTTGGAGGGGCCGACCAGCGTGTCGGTCCAGGGCGGACACATTGGTCCGCCCCTACAGAAAACCATATACCAACTTCTGCTACCGTGCACGCTCTCGTATGCAAGGAAAATCGCCAACCATGACTCCCCCCCGATCTCACATCACTCTGACCACCGCCGCGCTGCTATTTCTGCTCGCAGCCCTGATCGCCGCCCTGCTCGCGGGCTGCGGCGTCTTCAACAGCAGCGATGCTACGCCGGTTCCGCCCACCGCTACCCCGCCGATCTCGACGGACCTCGCGCCGGAAGCGGTGCAAACCGCCCTAGAAGACACGTCGTTGCGCGGCTTTCCGTCGCTCACCTATACGATTCACACGTCGTTCTGGTGGGACGATCTGATCCGCCCGCTCGATCTGGATAACGTGCAGTTGATGCATTTCACCCACATCAAGCAGCGTTTTGTCTGGGACGATATTCAGCACAAACCGGATGCGTGGGTGTGGGATCAGGCGGACGCGGTAGTCGATGACGTGACCGGGCGCGGTTTGCAGATCATCGCGCGGCTGGATGGCGTGCCCAAGTGGGCCAAAGTCGATCCCGGTGACGATCCCACCGTGCCCCCCATCGATCTGGACGCCTGGGGCGCGTACTGCGGCGCATTAGCCGAACGGTATACCGGACGCATCGCGGGCTACCAGATATGGAATGAGCCGAATCTGGACCGGGAATGGGAGGGCTATCCCCCCAATGCCGCCGCCTATGTTAAGCTGCTGGCGACGTGTGCCACCGCGATCCGCGCGCACGACCCCGACGCGGTGATCATCTCGGCGGGACTGGCCCCCACCGGCACATGGCTCCCCGAAGCGATCCCCGATATGGACTATCTGCGCTTCATGTACGACGCGGGCGCAACCGGGTATTTCGACGTGCTGGGCCTCAACGCGCCCGGTTATGGTGCGCCGCCGGAACTCTCGCCGGACGAGGCCGAAGCGCAGGGTCGCCAGCGCTGGATGACGTTCCGCCACGTCGAAGATATGCGCGCGATCATGGTCGAGCAAGGGGATGCGCATAAACAGGTGGCGCTGCTCGAAGTCGGTTGGACCACCGACCAGATTCACGAAAGTTATGCGTGGCACGCCGTTGATCCCGAAGTGCAGGCCGAATACCTGGTAAACGCCTACCGGTATGCGGCGGCGAACTGGCGGCCCTGGCTCGGCGTGATGACCACTATTTTCCTCGCTGATCCCGAATGGACGGCGGAAGACGAACAATACTGGTGGGCGATCAACGAAACGGGTTACGGTTTCGGCTGGAAAGGACGCCCCGCCTATTACCAACTCTCCTGGATGGAGCAGTTCATTGATGACACCTATATCCCAGCGCGGCATCCCGGCCACCCCACTGCGATCACCGCAATTCCCACCGGGCCGGAGGCGGCTACAACCGGAGCCATGACGACGCTGCCCACCCTGCCGGAACAGATCGCGCCGGATTTGCTGTTCCTCACACTGGATGAAGGACTGTACGTGATCACGCACAATTACCCCTGGCCCGCTAATTCACTCCTGGTCGAGATGGCAAACGGGGCGCTCGTTTTGGTCAATACACCCTATACACCAACGGCGACTCAACACCTCCTGGATTTCATCACGGCGCGTTTTGGGGATCGGGAGATCGTCGCCATTAACACGAGTTTTCAGGCGGAAAGTCTCGGCGGCAACCCGGTCTTGATCGAAGCCGGAATTCCCGTCTACGGCTCCACGCTCACAGCGCAGTTGGTCGAACGAAGCGGCCACAAGCATCTGGCGAAGGTATTGAATTGGACGACAATGGGCGGGATGCAGCGCTATCACGAGGCTTATGCCGCTATGACACTGGTCCCACCGACAGACCTTTTCGACCTGTCCGACGGCCTCGCCTTGACCGTTGGCGAGGAAACCGTCCAGATCATCTATCCCGGTCAGGGCGCAACACCGGATAATGTCGTGGTCTATTTCCCCACACAAGCGGTATTATTTGGCGGCGGATTGATCACCGCGCAGGACCATCTTGATAACATAATGGCTCCTAATCTGGCAACATGGCCGGGGGCGGTGGCCTCTTTGCCGGCGATTCAGGCCAAGTGGATAATCCCCGGACACGGTTCGCGTTTTGACGTGGAACTAATTGAGCATACAATTAGGGTGTTAGCGAATCACACCCAATAATATAGGCAAACCCATGATCAAAGAGCAGCTTATCCAGGCCCGCGATCTGATTCAACAAAAACGCTACGATGAAGCACGCGCGATCTTGCACACGGTTGAACATCCCACCGCGCAGCAATGGATCGCAAAACTGAACCGGATCGCGCCACCCGGCGAGTCGGAAATCGGCGAAACCAGACCGTCGCAAGATACCCGCCAGATCAAAGCGCTGATGTTGGAAGCGCGCGATCTCATCATGCAAAAGAACTACGACGCGGCGCACAACATCCTCGAACAAATCAACCATCCAACGGCGCGCGAGTGGCTTGGTAAGCTGACCATGCTGATCACGGCCCACACTGCGCCGCCCGAAGTTTCTACCGGGCAGTTATCATCACGCCACATGCCAGCGCCAGCGCCCACAGCCGTCGATAGCCATGCGCCCGTTGATCCCGCCGAACACGATGCGATTCTGCGGCAAGCCCAGGAAGCGCTGCTTAAAGACCAATATGAGCAGGCGCGCACGCTGTTGGCCCCGCTCAAAACGCCCGAAGCGGCCTTCTGGCTCGAAAAAACCGGCATGACGCGCTTCCGCACCTATGAAAATATCTGGCTGGATATGTTCCGTTATGAACTGCCGCCCACAGCCAAAGCGAATCCCGATTCGTGGGCGTGCCGGACCTGTGGGCGCAAGGCGAATCAAGCCCTGTCCTGTCCCAAGCGCGATCAGAATCCTTGTCCGATTAAGATCAGCACTCGTAGTATTGAGGAACCGCGCCGGTTAGCGCTGCTGCTGCAAGCCCTGTACCTCGATCAACATGAGGCCATCGAAACGATCATCATCCACATCGAAACCACACAACTGGCCCACTGGCGCACGGAACTCAAGTGGCAGCTTGAAAACATGAATCAGGTGGATGTGCGCCGCGCCGCGATTGAAGACGCGATTCCCTTGCTGGATCGCCACATTAGAACGCGCCTGGAAGAATCAAAAGAAGCGGTGAAAACGCGGACGGAATCCAAACCTGTCGCAATCATCCAACCGCCCGCCCAACCCACCCAACCGGCGCAGTACACGGCAGTCCAGGCCAAACCAAGCAGCCAACCCGCGCCCGCTTTGACGCTCGGCAGTGTGACGCGCCAACGAGACACCCAACAGCAAGTACCGCCGCAGGCCGTTTATATCACGCAAAAACCGGACAAACCGATCCTGAAACAGATCGTCAACACGCTCATTCGCTTTTTCATCAACCAATGACCCAAAACAAATTTACTAACTCATCACCAAATCCGTGTTACAATTGCGCCCGCATTGGGGAGTGATGGACAAACAACAGAGTTATCCCTAACTCCCCACGTTAGGAGATATTTTTTTGAAGCGACAATTAGAGCTTGTACTTGTTACGAGTTTATTCATTTTGGCGGCAGTCTTACGCATCTGGGATTTAACCACCCTGCCGCCTGGCTTCAGCAACGACGAATTGGCCTATATCCGTATCACGGAAACCGTGCGGCAGGGCGATGTCGCCGTATATTATCAAGTCGGGGATATGCACGGGCGCGCGGGCCTCGTCGCCATCGGGCACATGCTGATCACCGAACTGGCGGGCGGCGGAATGCTTGGTTTCCGGCTGCTCTCACTCTGGACCGGGCTGGGCACATTGGCGCTGGCCTATGCGGTGGCGCGGCGCTTTTTTGGCGCACCGGTGGCGCTGGTCACATTAGGCGCGATGACGGTCAATTTCCGCCTGATCCTGCTGGCGCGCACGCCCACATCCGAAGCTGTCATACCCGCGTATGTGCTGGTCTTTCTTTTAACCCTCGCCATCGCCTTTAACCTGCGCCGTGAAATCACCTTCTCCACCCCCGGCACACCCTCATTTGCGCTGCTAGCCCTGATCTTAGGCGGCGTCGGCTATGTCCATTATACCGGGCTGATCCTGGGACCGATCACCGCGCTGTTTTTCGCGCATCTTCTCTACACCCGCCAACCGATCTCGCGCCGGGTCTGGAGTACGGCGGTGTTTGTGCTGATTCTCGCCAGCGTGATCGGAATGCCATACCTGATCTCGACCTTCCGCGATGCCGGCCTCAGCGAACCGCACATCCTGGGCAACCAGCGCCCGCATAGCCTCACTGCTGCGCTGGAGGGGCTATTGAGCGCCGTTGGCAGCATCTTCTGGCAAGGCGATGCCCGCGCCACCCACAATTTACCGGACCTGCCCCTGCTCGGCCCGACAATGGCCCTGATCGCTATCATCGGCGTGATCGAGGCGATCCGGCGCTGGCGCGAACCGCGTTATGTCCTGGTGCTGCTGGTCCTGTTCGCCGGGCTGCTGACCGATGCATGGGTCGGCACAGAAGTCACCTACGCCGCGAGTCTGGTGGCGCTGCCGGCGCTGTTCATCATGATCGGGATCGGGACGCGCGTCATCTGGCACGGCCTCAAAGAGCGCGATGTGAAATCCGCCACGCAGTTAATCGTGGTTCTGCTGGTCGCCATGCTCGCCGCAAATGCTAACGCCACGCGCATCCGGCTGTTTGACGATTGGCAGCATCACGCGCAGGTCCGCCAAGACTATCACGCCAATCTCGGCTATCTGGCTGCCTATCTGGATCGCACACCCGACGATCTGCCGGTTTCCGTCTGCACCGCGCACCTGAACGCTCCGGGCAAAATCGGCCTCACGTCGCGCCAGATGCTCCGGCTCATGCTGCACCGTGACGATCTCGCGCTGCGTTTTTCGGACTGCTGGCGCGGCCTCGTGCTGATCGATGCGGGCGAGCCAATGCGCTTCGCCTTCATCAATGCGGCGGATCGCGCCATGATGCCACCCGAATTAGCCTCGTGGCTGGATGACAGCACGCCGATCCCGGTTGCAGGGCTGCCCTCTGGGAGTGTGTTGTATCTCGATGTGGGACAGCGCGTCCGTGATGCGGGCGGGCAATGGCAAACGCTCGCACCAACCTATTATATGCCGGATGCTAGCGGGAATCAGGACCCCATCGAACTCCCGATCCAGTTAGAGCAAAATCTGACCTTCGCCGGATACGATCCGCAAGTGTTCACCAGCGCCCCCCTACCCGGTGGCGAACCGGTGGTCCTGGTCACATATTGGCGCGTGGATGGCCCCTTGCCCAAGCGCATGGGTATTTTTGCGCACCTGCTTGGCTATACGCAAAGTGAACCGCGCGTCTTGCAGATCGAACCCTGGGCGGAACGCAATGGCATCGACGTGATCCCTGGCGAACTGAAAAACCGCGATTTCTTCATCCAGGTATCGCATATCTGGTTAAGCGAAAATATCCCGCCGGGGGATTACGCGCTGACGGTGGGCGCATATATCGATTCCGCCGCCGTGATCGAAAATCACCTCGACGCACTTGATCCCGCGCTGGATTTCCAGCCGCACGGGGACCGGCTCTTTTTGGGAACGATCACAGTGCAGCCGCCACCCGCCGAATCAGACTCGCCAGACACGGATACCGATTAATCCTATGCAAAATTCACTCCCCAAAATTGAACTGCATCTCCATCTCGACTGTTCGTTGAGCTACGATGCCGTGCGCCAGATCGATCCGGCTTACGCCCGCGCGCGCTACGACACAGACATTATCGCGCCGCCCAAATGCCGCGATTTAGCGGATTATCTCGCGCGGACGCGCAACAGTGTTGGCCTGCTGCAAACTGAGGCCGCGTTACGCATTGCCGCGCGCGATCTGGTGCGCCAACTCGCCGCCGAAAACGTGATCTATGCCGAAATCCGGTTCGCGCCCCTGCTGCATCTCGCCAATGGCCTGCCACCGGAGCAAGTGGTCGAGATCGTAGCGGCGGCAACCCAGGCCGCAAACGCTGAATACGGTATCGAAACGCGGCTGATTCTCTGCACGCTGCGCCATTTCTCCGAGGCGCAGGGTTTGCAAACCGCGCAATTAGTCGAGCGCTACCAGGATCAGGGCGTTGTCGCGCTTGATCTCGCGGGTGGCGAGGCGGATTTTCCGCTCGAACCGCACATCGCGGCCTTTACTTACGCGCGCGAGCAGGGTTTGAACCGGATCGCACATGGCGGCGAAGCGCTCGGCCCGGCGAGTGTGCGCGCGATCCTGGCAAAGCTGCATCCGATGCGGATCGGGCATGGCGTGCGCAGCATTGACGATCCCGCGCTGGTCGAGCAGTTGATCGCGGCAAACGTGCATCTCGAAGTCTGCCCCACCTGCAATGTGCAGATCGACATCTACGACACGCTGCCCGATCACCCGGTAGATCGCCTGTACCGCGCCGGGGTGAGTTTGAGCATCAACACCGATGCGCGCGCCACCACGCCGACCACCCTCACCGCCGATTACGCTGCTTTGCGCGATACCTTCGGCTGGACCGAAGCCGAATTATTGGCAACAAATCTGAACGCGATCACGGCCTCTTTCGCCCCGCCAGAGTTAAAGAACACACTGACTGCGCAACTCCGGGCTGCATATCAGGCCAATTAAACGGTATACTAGGATCAGTGTGGAGAAATGTAGGGGCGATCCGGTGGGGCGCCCCTACCCAAATGACACGACAAAATCAGGATTGGGAATTGTGATCACACTGGATGGCAGTCACGGCGAGGGCGGCGGGCAAATCGTCCGCACCGCGATCACGCTGAGTTGCATCACCGGAACCGCCGTAGCAATCACGAATATCCGCGCGGGACGTAAAACGGACGGTCTGCGCCCGCAGCACGTCACCGCGATCCGCGCTGCCGCCGCGATCAGCCATGCGGAGGTGCGGGGCGTCGAGGTTGGCTCAAAAAGCATCCTATTCGAACCGGATGAGCATGTCCGCGCCGGGAAATATGAATGGTCCGTTGGCACGGCGGGCGCGACCACGCTCGTCCTGCAAACGGTGCTGCTGCCCCTCGCGTTAGCGGCTGGCGAATCGACAATACAGATACACGGCGGGACACACGTTCCAAACAGCCCCGCCGGGCATTACGTGCGCGATGTATACGTGCCGGTGCTGCTCAGTATGGGGATCGATGCGCAGGTCTACATGAACTGTTACGGCTGGACGCCCGAAGGCGGCGGCACAATCGAAGCGCAAACCGCCGGTAATGGCGAGTTGATCGGGTTGGATAAACGCGAACGAGGCCGGATCGAGCGCGTATTTGGTACGGCCATTGGCTGCAACCTGCCTTCGCATATCCCGCAGCGCATCGCCAATCGCGCCGTGAATCTGCTCGGTGAGTTTGACGCACCTGTCGATATTCGCCCGCAGCGCACGCGCAGTATCAGCACCGGGGCGGGTATTTTTCTGGCGGCGGAATACACCAATGGGCGCGGTGGCTTTGGTGTGATCGGGCGTAAGGGGATGCCCTCCGAAGCGGTGGCGGAAAAAGCGATCACGAGTCTGCTCCAATTTCATGACAGCAGCGCCGCCGTAGATCGCCATCTGGCCGACCAGTTGATCCTGCCAATGGCGCTCGCGTCCGGGGAAAGCGCCTTCACCACCGATGATCTGACTTCCCACCTGTATACCAATATCAACACTGTGCGCGCGTTCGTGGATCGCCCGATTAAGATCGATGAGAGCACCCGCACGGTGACGTTTGGTTGAGTGATTAGTTTGTAGTAGGAGCCGACCAGCGTGTCGGCCCAGGGCGGACACATTGGTCTGCCCCTACTCTGGTTGAACATATACTGCCGTGTACTGGTTTGACCAAAAACTAATCACTAACAACTTGAGCCTATTCGTGGAAAAGCGATCCATTTTAGAATCTGTCCGACTTCAACGACCAGAGAAAAATCACCTATGTTCGAAATTGTCTTTTTAGGCACATCCGCCAGCGCCCCTTCGATTCACCGGGGTCTTTCCGCCCAGGTGGTGATGGTCAAGAATCACCGCTTCCTGATCGACTGCGGCGAAGGCACGCAGCGCCAACTGCTCAAAAGCGGGATCGGCTTCAAGCGATTAAACCGCATCTTCATCACACACGGCCACCTCGATCATATCCTCGGTCTGGGCGGGCTGATGTCCACCTTCATGCGCTGGGAAAGTATCGACTCGCTCGAAATCTGGGGCGGACGCTGGGCGCTGGATCGCGTGCAGGATTTGATCTATGGCGTGGTGCTGCGCGGCGCAACACCGCCCATGCCCCTGCACCTGATCGATGTCAAAGCGGGCATCATGCTCGAAGAAGCGGATTTTCATGTTTCGGCGATTCCGGTCACACATCGCGGGCGCGGCTGTTTTGGCTATGTGTTTCAGGAGAAGCCTCGCCGCCCGTTTTTGGTCGAAAAAGCAGAAGCGCTCGGCGTTCCTGCCGGGCCGGAACGCGCCAAACTGGTGCGCGGCGCAGCGATCACGCTGGCCGATGGGCGCATCATCCAACCGGACGAGGTACTGGGCGAGGATATACCGGGCGCGCGGGTCGTGTTTACGGGCGATATTGCCAAAACCGAGGGCATCGAAGCCGCCGCCCAAAATGCGCACGCGCTGGTGATCGAAGCGACCTATCTCGATGAAGATAGCGATCTCGCGGATCAGTTCGGGCACATGACCGCCGGACGTGCCGCCCGTTTTGCCGCCGAGATGAACGTCGGCACGCTGCTGCTGACGCATGTGTCGCGGCGCTACCGGGAGCGTGACGTGATCGAGGAAGCGGAACGCTATTTCCCGCATGTGATCGTTGTGCGCGACTTTGATCGCTTCAGCGTGGCGAAAGATCGCCCGGTGCGCAAGGTCGTAGCGGAGTAGCAAAGATCAAAGGCGATTTCACCGCAGAGACACAGAGAACACAGAGAAAAGCAGGGTAAAGGCGGAGAGAAAAACCCTTTTTCGTATGTGTAATAAGAGTTTGTAGGGGAACACCTGACAAACCATTGGTTTGCGTGTGCTCCCGGTGCGACAACGCGATCACCCAACTGCTGAACCGCTTCGGATTCACACCTTCGTAACACAATTTTTCACCCCGCCGCGTGGAGAGGAGGCCGGGGGGTGAGGTCCCATTTGCCATGTTCCCCCCGACTAGTCCAAAATAGATAGAGAAACGTTAGGATATGCCGACACGGAGGCCCTTATGCCGGGTGAAGTGTTCATTTCGTATGCACGCAAAGATACAGCCTTTGTGCGCCGGTTACATCAGGCGTTGGCAGCGCTCAACCGGGACGCCTGGATCGATTGGGAGGACATCCCGCTCACGGCGGATTGGTGGCGCGAAATCCAGACCGGGATCGAAGCGGCGGATACGTTCGTCTTTGTGATCAGCCCCGATTCGGCGCAATCGCAAATCTGCTACCGCGAGATCGATTACGCCGCGCAGCATAATAAACGCCTCATGCCGATCATGCACCGCGAGATCGCCGATCCCGTAGTCGAGCAAAAATTACACCCGGCGATCAACGCGCACAACTGGGCGTTTTTCCGTGACACCGATAATTTTGATACTTCCTTTCAGGCGTTGATCGATGCGATGGACACCGATCTCGCCTACGTGCGCGAACACACCCGGTTGTTGGTCCGGGCGCGCAACTGGGAAGCACACCATCATGATCCGAGCCAACTTCTGCGCGATAACGATCTCCGCGTGGCGGAGGACTGGTTAGCGAAGGGCTTGCAGAAACAACGCAACCGCCCCGCCGATCTGCATGTCACGTACATTCACCGCTCCCGCCGCGCGCAAAACCGCCGGATGCAGCGCACGGTGGTGTTAGCGATCCTGATCGCGCTGATCATCGGGCTGATGATTGCCTCACTGCTGCTGCGCGAGGATGCGCGTATGGCGCAGGAAAAAGCCGTCAAGGAACGCCAAATTTCAGAGGCGATTGGCCTGGCGGCGCAGGCCCAACTTGAATTGTTCGGCTCCGTGCCCGAACGCGGCGTGCTGCTGGCGCTCGAAGCGCTGGACGCGGATCGCCCCTACGTCTGGGAAGCAGATCGGGCGCTGGGGGCCGCCGTGCAGATCAGCCATGCGCGTTCGATCTTTGCCGGTCACGAGGGCCAGATCAATGATGTGGCGTGGTCGCCGGATGGCACGCGCGTGGCTACCGCCAGCCAGACCGCCAGCGATCCGCCAAGCGGCAGCGTCATCATCTGGGATGCGGCCAGCGGCCAGCCCATCGTATTCACCGATCCCGCCAATAATGAACCGCGCTTTGTCCTGAGCGGGCACACCAGCGTTGTGACCAGTGTCGCGTGGTCGCCGGACAGCCGCTATATCATCACCGGCAGCCGCGATGCCACCGCGAAAATCTGGGATACCAGCACCGGCACGGAGATCGACACGATCTATGGGCATGGCGCAGAATGGATCAACGATGTCGCGTGGTCGCCGGACGGCGCATACGTCGCTACCGCCAGCAATGACGAAACGAGCAAAATCTGGCGCGTGGCGGATCGATTAACGCCTGCCGCAGACACACCCAATCAAGCCTACATGGTGCAAACCTATAACCCGGAAGAAGAACGCGGCCTGATCGCGGTCTTAGC